>JANNQE010000431.1:0-5488 GCA_031441625.1 Planctomycetia bacterium | reverse complement strand
CATTCGCCCGCCACAGCACGTCCCGCCAGCGCACGGCGATGACGAGCGTGAAGACGATGCCGACGGCGCAGTAGAGCGTCGCCATGCCCGCGTAGCCGAGCGCGACGATCAGCGGCCCGGACGCGAGCAGGCCGGGCAGGTTGCCATAGATCGCCAGCATGCGTATGCCCATGATGCGGCCGCGGAACTGGTCGTCGGAATTGCGCAGCAGCATCGCCGTTGCCGGAACCAGGCCGAGGCTTTGCACGAAGCCGGTGACTGACCGACCTGCGGGTCGGCAAGATGGTGGTGCTGGTGGACGACCAGCACCGCGAGAACGAGGGCGACCTGGTCATGGCGGGCGAGTCCGCCACCCCCGAGAACGTCAACTTCTTCATCCGCCAGGCGTGCGGCCGGCTGTGCGTGGTGTTCGGCAAGGCCGAAGCCGACCGCCTGGGCATGGAACTGCTGCCGGGCCTGCAACTCGACCCGTCCGCCACCCCGTTCACCCGCAACTTCGACGCCCGCACCGGCGTGACGACCGGCATCAGCGCGGCCGACCGCTGCCGCACCATCCGCGCGTGCGCCGACCCGGCGAGCGGGCCGCACGACTTGGTGCGAGACAAGGGGCACATGGACGGGCTGGTGGCCCGCGCCGGCGGGGTGCTGGTGCGGGCCGGGCACACCGAGGGCGTGGCCGACCTGTGCCGGCTGGCCGGCTTCCGCGAGGTCGGCGTGCTGTCCGAAATCCTGAACGCCGACGGCACCATGGCCCGCCTGCCGGACCTCCAGGAGTTCTGCCGCGTCCACCAGTTGAAGCTGTGTTCCATCGCCGACCTGATCGAATACCGCCGGCGCACCGAGAAACTGGTGAAGCGGGAGATCGCCGTCCCGATGCACACCGAGTTCGGCCTGTTCCACCTGGTCGCGTACTCCTCGATCGTGGACGCCGAGCCGCACCTGGCGCTGACGATGGGCGGGGTGGGCGTGGAGGCGAACGGCGTGGTGCCGGTGCAGGACGACCCCGTGCTGGTGCGGATGCACTCCGAGTGCCTGACCGGGGACGCCCTGTACAGTGCGAAGTGCGACTGCGGGCCGCAGTTGCAGTACGCCATGAAGCAGGTGGCCGCCGTCGGCCGCGGGGTGATCGTGTACATGCGACAGGAGGGCCGGGGCATCGGCCTGTTGAACAAGTTGCGTGCGTACAAGCTGCAACAGGACGAGGGGCTGGACACAGTGGAGGCGAACCAGCGACTCGGGTTCGCCGCGGACCTGCGGCACTTCGGCATCGGCGCGCAGATCCTGCACGACCTGGGCGTGCGACAGATCCGCCTGCTGACGAACAACCCGCGGAAGGTGGTCGGCCTGGACGGGTACGGGATGAAAATCGTCGAGCGGGTGCCGATCCAGATGGTTGCCGGCGAGCACAACCGCGGCTACCTGGCCGCCAAGAAGGACAAGCTCGGCCACATGCTCGATTCGGAATAGGCTCTCTCATTTGGTTCCGGCCGACACCCACACCCCTCTCCGGAATCATTCTCGCTGGTCCGGAAGAAATAGGATTTGAACGTCCCGTCACGATTGCACCCCGTCGCCGGCCGGGTACAATCGCGCAACTCCACCTGGGGCCGCATGATGCGACTCGCCCTCCCGATCACCCTGCTGCTCGCCGCCACACTCGCCCCCGCCGCCCCGGTGCCGGTGGACAAGGTGGCCGAGCGTCACCAACTCGAAGCCTTGTGGAAAGACCTGGAAACTTATGACCCGGTCGTCCGCACGAAAGCAGTGTTCGCGCTGCTGGACCACCCGCGGGCGGGAGCATTCTTGGCGAGCAAGGTGCCGCCCCTCGACGCCTCGGCCGATCAACTGAAGGCGTGGCTGAAGGACCTGAACAGCGACGACGACAAGGTGTGGAAGCCGGCCTATGAAGAACTCCGGTATCACGACCCGCGGACGGAATTGACCCTCGCCGAGCAAATCGAGCTGGCCAGCACCGACGCCGGCCGAGTCCGTCTGGTCGGCATCTGGCAGGGCGAACTGCCCGACCTCTCCCCTGACATCACTCGAACCGAGTTACGCTTGACCCCAGGCGAGGGGTCGGGGCGGAAGGTCACCTTCATGCGGTTCTGCCGTCCGCGTGGCCGGAACGGGCTGGTGGGGGACGGGTACGAAGTGTGGGCCGGACCGGTGGCAGAGATCGAGCCGACCCGCTGGCGACAGGCCGCCATCGCCGCCCACGTCCTCCGTCGGATCGACACGAAAGCAAGCCGGGCCGTCCTCGAACGGCTGGCCGCAGGTCACAAGGATGCCCTGCCCACCCGCACCGCCGTCGGGCTGCTGAAGGCGACCGCCGCCCCGGCGTCGTCCGATGCGGAGTTCAAGAAGGGATGGGACGGGCTGCTCAGCGGGGAGCCGATCCCGGCCACCGTGTGGGCGCTGTCGCTGCGGGAGCGTCCCGACGACGTGAAGCGGATGGCGGCAGTCCTACCGGCGATCCAGGCCGCCCCGGACGACGTGAAGGGGTGGCTGAAGGCGCTCGACGACACCGACCCGAAGGTGTGGAAGCCGGCGTTCGAGAA
Source organism: Planctomycetia bacterium (assembly GCA_031441625.1). GTDB lineage: Bacteria > Planctomycetota > Planctomycetia > Gemmatales > Gemmataceae > JALHQU01. The sequence continues at coordinate 2,930 of JANNQE010000431.1, read as the reverse complement.
GCTTCTCTACTTCCGCCCGCTCCTCGCCGTGCCGACCGACACGCAGTGCAAGCTGGTGACCACCGACCACGGGCGGGCGGCGCTCTTCCACCTCACCCGCTTCGCCGCAGGCGTGCCGGACAAGCTCGAGGTGACAGAGGGAACCACCCTCTTCATGGTGTACGGCCGGATGGAACTCCGGTATCCGTCCGGCGGGCGGGGTGAGTATGACTCGACCGCCGTCGAGCCGCTGGACCAGATGACCACGACCCACTGGCAGCGGGCGAGGCTGGCGGTCGTGGTGCTGGAGCGGGTAAAGACCGCCGACGCGAAGGCGGTGTTGAAGCAGTTGGCCGACGGGCACCCGGACATCCTGCCGACGAAAGAAGCGAAGGCGGCGCTCGACCGGCTGAAGTAGGTGCCGCCTGCCGGGCGGCACCCGACCACTTCGGCGAGCGGGCGTGATTGGGTTCGTCGTTCCCGTAGTTGGCTGGGCCCTCGCTCGCGCGTCGGGCTAACAAATCGCGTCACCGCCGGTTCTTGAACTTGGGCGGGGTGAGGCCGGGGGCGGAGGCCGGGTAGGCACTCGGCGGCAACGGCCCGCCGAGCGCGTCCTCGTCGTCGTCGCCGTGGGGCAGGGGGGTGTCGTGCAGGTCGCCGCCCGCCTTGTTCGTCGCCCACCGGTACACTTTCTGCGCCGCGTCCGTCTGCTGCTTGATCGACGCCCCGCTGGCCGGCAGGCCGAAGGTCACCCCGCAATACTTCTGCAGCACGCGGGCGATGGCCAGCCCGGTCTCGCGGTTCTGCTGGCGGCCCAGCCCGCGGAGCACGTCGAGTGCGGTGTTGTCGTCCGGGTCGGTGGCCAGCATCACCTCCACCGCGATCAGCCGCACCGGGCTGGGCTGGTCCGGGTCGGTCATGCGGTCTTGCAGGTTGGGCGGGATCAGGTGCTGGTTCCGCAGCAGCAGGGCCAGTTCCAGCCGCAGCACCGGGGGCGATTCGGCGTCGGTCACCTGCCGGCCGAGTTCGGCCGCCAGGCCGGGCGTGCCGCCGGCCGTCAGCACGGCGTGGTAGTGCGTGACGAGCGTCCGCACGCACCGCTCGGACAGCGTGCCCGGCTCGGCCGCCCAGTTCATCAGGTCGCACAGGCTGCTCACCGGCAGGCGGCCGGCCGCGCCAGGCAGTGGGCCGTCGGACCCCAGTTGCGGGTCGGCGAGGGCGGCCCGCACGGCGTTCCGCATGACCGCCCAGCGGGCGTCCCCGCCGACGAGCAATGCTTCTGTGGCGGCGGCCCGCACCTCCGGCGACGGGTCGCGGAAGCACTCGCCGAGCACCTTGCCCACGTCGGCCGACTCGGCCGTCGCCACCGCCCGCAGGGTGGCCGCCCGCACTTCCGGCGCGACCGCCTTCCGCCCCACTTCGAGCACCACGGCGGCCGCGTCCCACCGCCAGTGGTCGCGGTGCCGCAGTGCCGCGAGGCCGGCCAGTTGTACCTCGGGGCGGGGGTCGTCGAGCAGCGGAAAGGCGAGGGTCGGGTCGTCGCGGACGGCCGTGTACAGCGCCCGCACTTCGGGCAGGTGGGCGATGCCGTCGGGGGTGCGGGGCCAGTGCGAGCGGGTGAGCAGGGCGGTCGTCCACTTCTTCGCCCGGCGGCGGGGTTCGACCCCGGTGCGGATGAAGTCGTGGCACACCAGCAGGCCGACGGCGACGAACAGGAGCAGGCCGAGGGCGAAGCGGGCGAACGGGTCGGGGGCGTCGTGGGTGGCGAACCACAGCCAGCCGAGGGCGATGAGATACAGGCAGATGACGGTGGCGCTGGCCGGCGGTCGCCAGGCGTACCGCGACCTCACGAGCAGGGCGGAGCCGAGCACCTGGGCGATGGCCCCGATGGCCAGCACCACCGACCCGCGGTGCAGCGCGGCCGCGCCGAGCACGGCCGGCGGGGCGAGCAGCAGGGCGAGCGTGACCGCCAGGGCGGTGCCGCGGGCGGCGGTGGTGGCCGGCCGGTCCATGCGTGAAGTCGGGGCCAGAGGTCCGGGCCGGCAAGCATAGGTCACGTTGCGACCGTCCGCAAATCGGCGTGCGGGTCAGCCGGACGAGCCGAGCGGCGTGAGCCGCCGGGTTTGATAGGGTGGCCGACTCTCGCCGAGAGTCGGACGGGGGCCTTCGCCTGGGAAGCCGGCGTGGGGCGAGTCACGCTCTTCACCCGCTCCACGCTCGTCACTCCGGCCGAACCCCCTCTCCGACTCTCGACGAGAGTCGGCCACCCTATTCAGACCGCCCTCGTATCGTGACTCGTGTGCCCCCTCCGGAGACATCCCATGACCCCGCCCAGACTTCACCCGGCCGACTCGGTCCTGGTCGTCATCGACGTGCAAGACAAACTGCTGGCGAAGATGCCGACCGCGACAGCCTTGGTGGCGTCGGTCGGGTTCGTGCTCGACGTGGCGAACCTGCTGGGCGTCCCCGTGCGGGCGACCGAGCAGTACCCGAAAGGCCTCGGCCCGACCGCCGCCGACATCGCCCGCCGGTTGACCCGGCCGGTGCCGGCGAAGACGGCATTCAGTTGTTGCGGGGCCGATGGATTCGTGTCGGAGTTGAAAGCGCTCGGCCGGCGCACCGTCGTGCTGGTCGGCATGGAAGCGCACGTGTGCGTCGCCCAAACTGCGCTCGACCTGCTGGCGGAGGGGTTCGCCGTGTTCCTTCCAGTCGATGCCGTGAGCAGCCGGTATGAGATCGATCACGCGACGGCGTTGCGACGATTGGAGGCCGCCGGGGCGATCCCGACGACGGCCGAAGCGGTGGCGTTCGAGTGGGTGCGGGACGCCGCCCACCCGCACTTCAAGGCGGTGAGCAAACTGGTGATCGACCGCGTGCGGTAGGTGCCGGAGTGTGGGGGGGGGGGGCGGGCCCGCCGGGGGCCGACAACCGCCCCCCACCCCGCCGGCCCG
>JANNQE010000430.1:0-2593 GCA_031441625.1 Planctomycetia bacterium | reverse complement strand
GGTTGTGGCGTAACATCGGCCCGGGGGGCCCCCCCCCCCCCAACACGTTGATGGGGGGGGGGGGGTGGGGGGGGGCCGTGGGGGCGATCACCGCCGTCATGCTCGTCATGCACGCCCAAGACCCGCAGAAGTGGGGGCGGGAGGGGCCGCAGGAGGGGGCCGAATACTTCGAGCCGTCCATGAGCCGCACGGCCGACGGCAAGTTCATCAGCGCCGACGTGCTGATGATGGACGCCTACTGCGCCAAGTGCCACCAGGACGTGGCGAACGACCACTTCCACTCGGCCCACAAGTTCAGCTCGTTCAACAACAAGGCGTACCTGTTCAGCGTCCGCGAGACTCGCCAGGTGGGGCTAGAAAAAGACGGCAACGTGAAGGCGAGCCGGTGGTGCGCCGGCTGCCACGACCCGGTGCCGTTCCTGAGCGGGGCGTTCGACGACCCGAAGTTCGACGACGTGAACCACAAGACCGCCCACGCCGGCATCACCTGCACCGCCTGCCACGCCATCACCCACGTGAACGGCACGTTCGGCAACGGCGCGTACACGATGGAAGAGCCGGCCCACTACCCGTTCGCCACCAGCACCGACCCGACGTTGCAGTGGATGAACCAGCAACTGGTGAAGGCCAAGCCCGACTTCCACAAGCAGACCTTCCTGAAGCCGCTCCACAAGACGGCCGAATTCTGCGCCACCTGCCACAAGGTGAGCTTGCCGGTGGAACTGAACCACTACAAGGACTTCCTCCGCGGGCAGAACCACTACGACAGCTTCCTGCTCAGCGGCGTGTCGGGGCACGGGGTGCGGAGCTTCTACTACCCGGCGGCGGCGAAGGAGAACTGCGCCGCCTGCCACATGCCGCTCAAACCGAGCGGCGACTTCGGGGCGAAGGACTTCGACAAGAGCGGCACGGCGAAAGTCCACAACCACCGCTTCGCCGGGGCGAACACCGGCCTGTTCACCCTGCTCAAGAACGACCCCAAGTACGCCCAGTATGCGGCCGGGTTCGACGAGACGATGAAGCTGCACGAGGGCTACCTGAAGGGCGGCCCGGACGGCACCGACAAGAAGCTCCGCATCGACCTGTTCGGCCTGAAGACGGACATGAAGGACACCGCCGGGCTGGTGAAGCTACGGCCGGAACTGCCCGCGCTGAAACCGGGCCAGAGCTACCTCGTGGAGGTGGTCGTCCGCACGCTCGCCGTCGGCCACCACTTCTCGCAAGGGACGGTCGATTCGAACGAGATCTGGGTGGACTTCCAGGCGAAGAGCGGGGGCAAGGAGATCGCCCGCAACGGCGGCATGACCGGCCCGGACTCCGGCGAGGTGGACCGCTGGGCGCACTTCGTGAACGTCCACATGCTCGACCGCAACGGCAGCCGCATCAACCGCCGCAACCCGCAGGACATCTTCACCCCGCTATACGACAAGCAGATCGGCCCCGGTGCGGCGGCCGTGCTGCACTACCGCCTCGACATCCCGGCCGACGCGGCCGGGCCGGTGGAACTGACCGCCAAGCTCCGCTACCGCAAGTTCGACGACGAGTACATGAAACTCGTCCACGAGGGCAAGCCGTACCCGACGCTGCCAATCATCGACATCTGCCAGGACAAGGTGACGCTGCCGGTGGCCGGCGGGCCGGCGGTGGACGAGCAAGAGTCGCCGATCAAACCGGGATGGCAGCGGTGGAACGACTACGGCATCGGCAACCTGCTCGAAGGGGGCGGCAAGCGGGGTAACTTCAAGCAGGCCGAGGACGCCTTCCGCAAACTGCTCACGTTGGGCGAGAAGGACGCCGTGCCGAACGGCCACCTGAACCTGGCCCGCACGTTCATCGAAGAGGGCCGGCTCGACGAGGCGGCGAAAGAACTCGACGCCGCCGGCAAGTGCGAAGTGCCCGCCGCGTGGTGGAGTCGGCTGTGGTTCACCGCCCAGGTGAACGCCCAGAACGCCGGCCGCACCGACGACCTGTTGGCGGTGATCGCCGACCTGGAGAAGTTGCTCGACCCGAAAGGCCAGCCGACCGACCGCGGGTTCGACTTCACCAAGGATTACGTCGCCTGGAACATGCTGGCCAACCTGCAATTCAAGGTGCGGAAGGCCCACCTGGAAGGGTCGGCCGAGCGGCGGGCCGCCACCATCAAGGCGATCCAGTCGGCCGAGAGGGTGATCGCCCTGGACGCCGAAGACGTGTCCGCCCACGACCTGCTCGCGCTGACTTACGGCGAACTGGCCGGGAACGTGCCTGCCGTGACAACCAACTCGGAAGCGCGTGCCGACCTGATGGCGAAACAGGCGGCGGTCGCGGCCGACGCGAACGGGGCGTCGGTGTGGCGGAAGCAGGCGTGTGACTTGCTCATGGCCGACCTGCCGAAACTCCCCGCTCCGAAGCTCGCCACCATCCGCGAGGTGATGGCCAAGCTACGGCCGGCGTTCCACGCCGAGAAGGATGCCGCTGTGCAGTCGGCCATCGCCGGTGTGCTGGCGACTTACCACCGCGAGTCGCACGAAATCTACAAGCCCGACGAGGTGGCCCGGTCGAACGCCACCCGCATCTACCGGGCGAAGAACCCGGCCGCCAACCACGCCGCCGG
>JANNQE010000429.1:0-1837 GCA_031441625.1 Planctomycetia bacterium | reverse complement strand
GGCCCGCGCGGGAAGACTTCCGGTCACTCCTTCGGCGGGGTGAAGTCGGCGAGGTAGACCTGCGTCGGCGAACGCCCGTCGCGGCTGCTCGTCCACATCACCTTCGTGTAGTCCGGGCTGAACACCGGCAGCACGTCCTGCCCCGGCGCGTGCGTGATGCGGGTCGTCTTGCCCGTCTCGATGTTCATCCAGTACAGGTCGTAGTTCGGGCGGGCCTTCTCGTCGGCGTGGTCGGCGGCGGTGTAGATGACGTGCTTGCCGTCCTTGTACCAGTACGGTGCCCAGTACACCCACTTGTCGTTGTCGGTGAGCGCCTTCTCGTTCTTGCCGTCCGCGTCCACCACGTACAGTTGCAGGCGGTCCTTCTCCTTGCGGTCGCTGCGGAAGATCACCTTCGTGCCGTCGGGGCTGAGGAACGGCCCGCCGTTGTAGCAGTTCTTCGCGGTCGTGATCGCCTTCGCGTTCTTGCCGTCGGCGTCCATAATGTAGAGCTGCACGTCGCCCGCGTTCCCGCTGCTGTACACGATCCTCTTGCCGTCGGTGCTGTAGCTGCCCTCGGCCGTGTACGCCTTCGCGTCGGGCGTCAGGCACTTGCGGTTCTCGCCGGTCGGGTCGGCCTCGTAGATCTTCATGAACGGGTCGAAGTCCCACGAGTACCGCCGCCGCACGCCCTTCTCGGCGTCCTCCTTCCGCTGCTTGTACTCGCCCTCCTGGAGTTTCTTCGTGTCCGGGTCTTCGTGGCTGCTGGCGAAGATGATCCGCTTGCCGTCCGGGCGGAAGTACGCGCACGTGGTGCGGCCGTTGCCCGGACTCACCTTCCAGTTCTTGCCGGTGGCCAGGTCTTGCACGAAGATCTGGTAGAACGGGTTGCCCGTGTCCTTCTCCTCGGCCTGGTAGATGACCTGCTTGCCGTCGGGCGCGAAGTACCCCTCGCCGGCCCGCACGAAGTCCTTCGTCACCTGCGTGATGTTCGACAGGTACGTCTTCTCGGCCTCCTTCCAATCGACGGGTGCGGGGTCGGCGGCTGGGGCCAGTGCGAGTGCGGCGAACAACAGCGGTGTCATGCGAAATCTCGGTGTGGTGCGAACGTCCGGCACGGTTACTGTATCCGTGATGGCAACACCTGGGGGGACGACGATGCCGGCCGAACCGCCCGAGATGCCGTGCCAGCTTTGCGGGCGGTCGTTCCCGCGAATCGGGCTGACCCGCCACCACTGTCTGCCGAAGGCGAAGGGCGGGACGGAAGACGACGTCGAGTTGATCTGCGGGCAGTGCCACGCGATGGTTCACGCCACGTTCACGAACGCCACCCTGGCCGCGCTGCACCCGACGATTCGTGAACTGCGGGAGGCGGCGGAACTGGCCGCGTACATCAGGTGGGTGCGGAAGCAGCCGGCCACCTGCCGGACGCGGACCCGCCCGCGGAAGCGGAAGGTGTAAACATGGAACCGGGAACGGAGTGACCGGGTGCGCGACTGGCCGCACCCGGAGTCCCTCGGAATCGAGGGTGAGGCGGTTGCTCACCGTGCCATCGCTCTGGGTCGTATCGCCGGTGGCCACCGGAACTGTGGTCCCAAAGAGCGTGGCGGTCCCACTGGCCAGCAGGCCGGTGGTGAAGACCGACGGGGTGGCAACGTTCCCGTCATGGTCGTAGGTCAGTCGGGTCGAACCGGTGAAGCTGAGGGCGATCTGATCCTGGAGGGTGGTGGGCGCCGCCAGCGTGTAGGGCGTGAAGGTGAAGGTGAATTCGTTCAGGCGGGCCGCGTAGTTGGAGAAAATGTTGGTGGGCGGCTGAGGCGGCGGATTGGTGATGGTAGTGTTGAAGCCGCGGTCGGGG
>JANNQE010000428.1:0-2639 GCA_031441625.1 Planctomycetia bacterium | reverse complement strand
GCCGGTGACGATGCTCGAGCGCCCGGCGGTCCCGTTGCTCAATCAACTCGTGACCGACCCGGTGGGCCAGCCGTCGCACCTGCGATTCGCTCAACTCGATGTCGGCCATCCGCACGGCGGCGGTGGCATCGGCGAAGGACGAGAAGCGGGCGGCGGCCGTCACCACCCCTTCGAGGACGGACGAACTGACGGCGTGCTCATCCAGGCCGAGGGGCACCCGGAGGGGGGAAAAAGTCCCGGCGGCAGGCGGGACAGTGGGCGACGGGTTCGGTCTGCGGCACCTCGGCCCCGCGGGCGGTGAGGGTGCGGGTGACCGGTTCGGTGGGGCAGAGCGTTCCGCAGGCCGGACAGGGTTGGTCGGGCGGCCGTTTGGCCGCCTGCTGTTCGAGGAGGAGTTGGAGGGTGCCCTCGGTCAGCCCGTGGGCGGCGGCGTGGGCGATCGGCTCGAACGTGCGGAAGTCCACGTCGAGGCCGGGGCCGTCGCCGCCGAACGCCCGGCGGGAGACGATCTTGGCCCACGGCTTGGCCAGGTCGTGGAGCTGTCGCAGTTCGTCGGACGTGAATGGGTGCGTCGCCATCCTGAGACTCCACCGGAGGTTGCGACACGGGCGACGAGAGGTTTTCCTATCCCACCTCCACGCACCCGCAAGGCCCACCGCAAACCGTGAACTGACTTCGGCGAACCGCGAGAGGGTCGAGAGTGTCTTGTCGGCGGACGATCCGGGGCTAAGATGTTACGTCTCAGCCGGGGTAGCTCAGCGGTTAGAGCGGTCGCTTCATAAGCGATAGGTCGCCGGTTCAAGTCCGGCCCTCGGTACTGTCGGAAAGCCTTCTGCCGAAGCACTTTGCTTACCTCCCGACCGTCGGGAGCGCGGCTCCGAACCCTGGGATAACGCGGAAGCTTCCGCGATTCCCCGAGGATTGGTCCCGTGCCCCGTCAACGCAACTCGACGCCGACCTACCGACTTCACAAGCAATCCGGGCAAGCGGTCTCCGACTTCTACGACCCCTTGACCGGGGCGAAGAGGTGCGTGAGTCTCGGCAGGTACAACTCGCCCGAGTCCAAGCAGGAACACGCTCGCATCGTGGCCGAGGTGGCGGCGGGGCGGCCGGCCGGCCCGACGGCCGGGCTGAGCCTGAACGAGTTGTTCGTCGCCTTCCTGCGACACGCCGAGGAACACTACCGCCGGCCGGACGGCACCAGCACGAACGAGTTGAAGAACTTCACGTGCTGTATCCGGGTGGCCCGCGGGCTGTACGGGCACACCTCGGCGGCCGGGTTCGGCCCGCTCGCCCTGAAGGCCGTTCGCACCCACATGGTGGCCATCGGGTGGGGGCGGAAGTCGATCAACTGCCAAGTCCGCCGCCTGCGCCGCGTGTTCAAGTGGGGAGTCGAGAACGAGTTGATCCCGTCGGCCGTGCTGGAAGGGCTGCGGGCCGTGTGCGGCCTTCAACTCGGCCGCACGACCGCGAAGGAAACCGCCCCCGTCCTCCCCGTGGATCCCGCCGCCGTGTCGGCCACCCTGGCGCACCTCAGCCGGCACGTCACCGGGCTGGTGCGGTTCCAGATGCTGACCGGGTGCCGACCGGGCGAAGCGTGTTCGCTGCGGTGGTGCGACATCGACAAGACGGCCGACGTGTGGGTGTACACCCCGCCCCATCACAAGATGAGTTACCGCGGCCGGGTGCGTGTGGTTGCCATCGGCCCCAAAGCCCAAGCACTGCTCGCCGGGTTCCCGACCGCCACCCCCGAGGGATTCGCCTTCTGCCCCAAGCAGGCGGTGGCCGAGCGGAACGCCAAGCGGGCCGCGAGCCGGACGACCAAGTACTACACCAGCAGGCAGGGGTGGCAATCGCGGAAGACCGCCCCGAAGCGAGCGGCCGGAGAGAAGTACACCGCCGTCAGCTACGGGCACGCCATCAAGGCGGCAGTCAAGAAGGCGAACGAGCGGCGGAAGCGACTGGCGAACGGCGGGGAGTTCGACCTCGATGTCCGTTTCTGAAGTCCCTGTGCAGTCATGGATTCGGTCGTCGTTTGTACGGGCGCGGCGGGTCGAGGATGCGGTCGAACCGTTGCGGGCGGGTGCCGAACCACGCTCGCCCGTGTCGCTGCTGCCGGCGGGTCTGGCTGAAGGGCGTGGCTCGCACCAACGGCTGCCCGGTGTAGGTCCACCGGTACGGGTGCTTCTCGCGGGCGTTGTACGCCTCCAGGGACGCCGTCAACCGACGCTCGAAGTCGGCCGCCGAGGCGAAGTCGCCGCGTTGGAGGAACCGCCGCGACAGGACGCTGAACCACAGCTCCACCTGGTTCAGCCAGGACCCGTGTTTCGGCGTGAACGCGAACCGATACCGGTGGTCCGGGGCGGTCAGGAACGCCTTCCGCTCGGGTCCGGTCCGCAACCGCCGCGGCTCGAACGCCACCCCGTTGAGCCGGGCCAACACCCGGCACGCGTCCAGGCTCCAGTGCGTGTTCAGGTGGTCCACCACCCAGGTGATCCGCGACCAGTCCCGGAACCGGTCGGCCACGTTCGTGAGGTGGTGGGCGAAGTCGACCGACGTGCGGGTCGGCCCCAAGTTCCAGACCACCTCCCCGGTCGGCACCACGAACGAGGCGATCAGGGCGCGGGTGCCGTGCCGGA
>JANNQE010000427.1:0-2920 GCA_031441625.1 Planctomycetia bacterium | reverse complement strand
GCCGACCCCACCCCCGACAACGCCGACTCGGTCGAATGGGTGGACCCGCACGCGCCCCTCGCCGTCGAGCAACTCACCACCCTGCAACGCCGGCTGGTGTACGACGTGTCCGGCGCCCCCGGTTCGGCCGCCGTGCTGTTCTGCGACCACCCGCCGGCCGTCACCGTCGGCCGAGAGGGCAGCCGCGCCGACGTGCGGATGACCGACGCCGAGTTGGTCGCCCACAACCTGCCCCTGCACTTCGTCCCCCGCGGTGGTGGTGCTTTGTTGCACTTGCCGGGACAGGTGACGTGTTACCCGGTGCTGCCCATCGGCACGTTCGGCATCAGCCCCGGCGAGTACGTTCGTCGATTGCAGCGGGCGGTGGCGAGCGTGGCCGTGGGGTACTCGCTGCCGGTGGAAGTGGACGAAGCCGACGTGTCGGTTCGCGTCCGCGGGCGGCGGTTCGCCCACGTCGGCACGGCCGTGCGGAACGGGGTCACGTTGTTCGGCGTGGTGCTGAACGTCAGCCCCGACCTGGAACCGTTCCGATTCGTCCACGTGGACGCCGACCCGGTGCCGATGACCAGCCTGCAACGCGAGACCAGCCTGCGGGTCACGCACTCCGGCGTGCGGCAGAAGTTGCTCGACGCCCTCTGTGATGCCTTCGCCCTCCGCCGAGTGGTCGCGTCTGCTCGGCGACCCTTCTCCGTCCTCCATTTGGCCCGCCATGCGTACGCTCGCCGTCATTGAAAAGCCGACCGACCCGGACGCCCTCGCCACCCGCCGGCTGCCGCAGTGGTTGAAGCGGCCGTTGCCCACCGGCAACGAGAACTTCTACACCCGCGGGGTGATCGACGAGCTGCGCCTCGAAACGGTGTGCGAGAGCGCGCGCTGCCCGAACCGCTCCGAGTGCTGGAGCCGCCGCACCGCCACGTTCATGATCCTGGGCAACATGTGTACGCGGCCGTGCGGCTTCTGCTCGGTGCCGAAAGGCGGAACGCCCGACGTGGTGGAAGACGACGAACCGGCACGGCTGGCCGAGGCGTCGGCCCGCCTGGGGTTGAAGCACGTCGTGATCACGTCGGTGACGCGGGATGATTTACCCGACGGCGGGGCGGACCATTTCGTGAAGTGCATCGAGGCGGTGCGGAGGCGCACCGGGGCGGCGGTGGAAGTGCTGACGCCCGACTTTCTGGGCAACGGTGCCGCCATCGACGCCGTGACCGACGCGAAGCCCGAAGTCTTCAATCACAACCTCGAAACCGTCCCGCGGCTCTACCGCGTGGCCCGCGGCCGGGCGGACTACCGGCGGAGCCTGGACTTACTGGAGCGGGTGAAAAAGCGTGACCCGAAGATCGTGACGAAGGCGGGGCTGATGCTCGGCCTGGGCGAAACGATCGACGAGCTGTTCGACGTGCTGGCCGACCTGCGGGCGATCCACTGCGACGTGCTGACGATGGGCCAGTACCTCGCCCCGACGCTGAAGCACATTCCCATCGCCCGGTTCGTGCCGCCGGCCGAGTTCGACGACCTGGCCGTGAAGGCCCGCCTGCTCGGCTTCTCGCAAGTCGTCGCCGGCCCGTTCGTCCGCAGCAGCTACCACGCCGCCGACATGGTGCCGCACTGAGCCACGATCTGCGCCGCGAGCCGTGTTACAATCCATCAGCCCAACCGGAGGTCATCCCATGTCCGTCGTGATCGCCGACACCCCCCAACCCATTCACGGCCCGGACGGGAGCGTGACCGCCTACCTCGTGCCCGCCGCCGAACTGGACCGCCTGCGGGCGGAAGTGGTCGCTGCCCGTGAGCGGGAGGCCGAGTACGAGCGAAAGATTTTCGCGCTGCTACCGAAAGCCACCCCGGAAGAGGAGGCGGAGATGAAGCACCTGTTTGAGACGGCCATTCCGGACGGTCTGGATCACCTGATCGCCGAACTCGAAGCCGAGGGCTACCCCGATGGCCGCCGGTAACGGCTCTCTCCCGTACTCGGTGGCCTTCCCGCAACCGCTGCTCGACCAACTCCGCGCGTGGGCGGACGAGGCGAAGCGGCTGGGCATTGGGGTGGTGTTCTTGGCGGCGCTTCGTGAGATGCGTCACCGGCTGAATTCTGATCCGAAGGAGTGGGGCGACCGGCTCCGCGGCTATCCGGTCATCAGCGCCTCCGACATGCGGGGGATGATCCCGAAGTGGCTTCTGGTGTGGTACGGCGTTCACGAGCAGGCCCGGCAGGTGGTCGTCCGGCAACTGCTGCCCGCGCCCGGTTCGCCCCTCAGTCCGCCGCCGACGTCTTGACCATCACCGGCCCGTTCGTCCGCAGCAGCGACCACGCCGCTGACATAGTGCCGCACTGAGGACAATCCATGAGACGGGCCATCCTGTTCGGTTCGCTGGCTGTGGTGATCGCGGCGGCGGGGTTCGGCGGCGGTTGGCTGGCTGCAACTTCTCGTCCCGCTCCGACTCAACCGCAGGCCGAGTTGCCCGCCCCGTCGGCCGCGGAAGCGAGCTTGAAGGCTCACGCCCTCTGGGGGATGACACTCGGCTCGAAGCGGGTGTACGTGGCAGGCGATCGAACAGACACGATGACGGTGACGACGATCCGCGTCGAGAAAGATCGCGTGGTCTACAACCTTGACTCTGTGGACGAACGGGGGAACCACAGCGACGAAAATGTGTTCCAGAACGCCGAGGGCATCTGGCATACCCACATCAGTTCGGGGTTGCCTGAACGGGTGGAGCACATCTTGAAATTGCCGTGTTCGCCAGGTGAGAGTTGGCGCACGGATATTCCAGACTTCTTTCGAGACTTCTCGCTGGACGCGACAGGTTTCAACGCAAGTGCCGCTCGGCACTCGTTTTCAGTGCGAAATCGGGTGGAGATGCCCCTGTCTTCCGGCACCTGGGACCGAGGTCGCGTTCAACGCCGACGAACTCCTGGTGT
>JANNQE010000426.1:0-3573 GCA_031441625.1 Planctomycetia bacterium | reverse complement strand
CTAACCCCTCTCCCCTGGGGGAGAGGGGGACAATAGTCACTTCGGCAGCACCGTAAATTCCTTCACCAGCTTCCCGTTCGTCGGGTCGTGCAGCCACACCTTGCCGTCGAACCCGCCGCTGGCGATGGCCGTGCCGTCCGCCTTCCACGCCACCGCGTACACCGGCCCGGTCACGCCCTCGCACTTGGCCGCCTTCTTGTCCGCGGCCGTGGCGTACACCGCCACCTCGCCCTTGCCGTCCAGGCTGCCGACCACGGCGAACTTGCTACCATCGGCGTTGAACTTGGCGCTGCTCACCCGCCCCAGCACCGCTTCGTACTGGCGAATCTTGTTCGAGTCGTCACCGATCTGCCGCTTCGCCTCGCGGTGCATCTTGTACAGCCGCGGGATGCCGTCCGACCCGGCCGTGATGAGTTCGTCGTACGCCTTCTCCTGGAACTTCCCGCCCTCGTCGTCGGGCACCTTCGTCGTCTGCTTGTCCACCTTCGGACGGGTGTCGATGGCCATCAGCCCGCCCTTCAACGCGCCCGGCGTGATGCTCGTCACGTTGTCGATGAACCGCTCGGTGGCCACTTCCGTCAGCTTGGTCGTCATGTCGCGGGACACGCTGGCGACGTGCTGGCCGTCGCGGCTGAACGCCGTGCCGAGCACCCAGTCGGAGTGCGTGCCCATCTGCACCACCTGCTTGCCGGTCAGCGGGTCGATGGCCCGCACGGTGTTGTCGGCACACCCGAACGCCACCTTGCTGCCGTCCGGTGCCCAACTGACGCCGTACACGGTGTCGTAGGTGACGGGCACGCTCAGCTTCAGCTTCTTCTTCTCCACGTCCCAGATTTGGATCTCGCCGAACCGCCCCGGGTCGCCGCCGGCGGTGGCCAACAGCTTGCCGTCCGGGCTGAACGCCACCGCCTGCACCCGCTCGCTCAGCCCCACCAGCCGGGCGACCAGCTTGCTGCCGTCGGCCGCGTACAGCAGCACCTCGTGGTAGCCGGTGACGGCGAGGAGCGAGCCGTCGGGCGAGAAGGCGAGCGACGTGAGGACCGGCGCGGAACTGTACACCGGCGGGTGGTCGGCGTCGATGGATTTGGTCTTCGCGCTCGCCGGGGTGTCGTCGGCCGCCCCTTGTGCGATCCACTTCTCAATGAGTTGGTATTGTTCCGGCTTCAGGGCGGTGCCACTCTTGGGCATCTCGGCCTTGCCGTCCTTCACGCGGATTTCGTCGAGCAGGAAGCTGGTCGCCGGCTTGCCCGGCACCACACCCGCCTTGCCGCCGTCGCCGGCTTTCATCAGCGAGGCGTGGTCGGTCATGACGAACCCGCCCTGCGCCTTGGCCGGCTGGTGGCACCCCTGGCAGTGCTGCTGGAAGAGCGGGCGGACCTCTTTGAAGTAGCTCACTTTGTCGGGGGTGGCGGGGGCGGGCGGGTCGGCGGCCGGGGTGACGGACGCCATCAACAGGCCGCAGGTCACGGCTCGAAGCCATCTCATCGGACGCAACCTTTGAGGAAGAGAACCCGAGGCGGAGGGTCAGGCGGGAAGGGTAGTGTACCGGGTGGAGGTGGGGGGAGGGAAGGGATAAGTGGGCGACGGGGGAAGATGATTACCTGCTCGCTGCCTCCGGCCTTCGACGCCAACGGCGTCGTTCTCACAGCCCAGGGTTGAGGTGCGAAGCACCGACACCCTGGGTTACAATCGCCACCACACATCGACCCCAACGGGGTCGTTCAACTGGAGGTTCACCGTGCCACAATCGTTCGGGGCGATGTACACCCACGCCATTTTCTCGACCAAGCACCGCGAGCCGATCATCCTCGACCCGTGGCGGGCGGAGTTGTTCCGCGTTCTCGGCGGTTTGATGAACCAGTCCGGCAGTCAATCACTCCTCGTCGGCGGAGTGGCCGATCACCTTCACCTGCTATTCCGACTGTCCCGGACGGTCACCCTTGCGGATACAATGGCGCTCATCAAGAAGTCGTCGTCGGCGTGGGTGAACCAACGGCCGGATGCCACGGGGGCATTCCACTGGCACGCGGGGTACGGGGCGTTCTCCGTCAGCGCCAGCAACTTGGACGCGGTGCGGGAGTACATCCGCCGTCAGCCGGAACACCACCAGAAGCAGACGTTCCAGGACGAGTACCGCGAGTGGCTCCGACGGTACGAAGAGGAGTGGGACGAGCGGTCTGTGTGGGATTGATCCGGTGAACGACCCCGTTGGGGTCGGGCGGGGGTTTTGGCCGTCGGCCCCAGGGTGTCGGTGCTTCGCACCTTAACCCTGGGCTGTGAGAACAACCCCGTTGGGGTTGAACCCTGTGTCAATCCCCGGCCTTCACCCACGCCTCGTTGAAGGCCGCGTGCTTCATGCTCTTGCCCTCTTTCACGAAGTAGCTGTACGCCGCGTGGATGGTGCCGTCCTTCCCCTGGACGACGGCCGGGTAGTGGTACGACCCGCTGTCGTGCTTCTCCAAATGCCTCGTCCACTTCCACGTCTTGCCCTCGTCGTCACTCAAACTGACCGCCAGGCTGCTCCGCCCGCGGGTGGTGTCGTTGTAACACAGCAGCCAGTTGCCGCTCGCCAGCTTCACGCTGTCGATGCCCGCGCCGGGGTTGGGCAGTTCGCTGCTGGTCACGCTGCCCCACGTGTCGCCGTTGTCCTTCGACTCGCTCACCCGGATCTTCTTGAACAGACCGTTCTCCCGCATGTACGCCACCAGCGTGCCGTCCTTCTTTTCCAGCACGGTGGGTTGAATGCTGCCGAACCCGGCGAGCGGGGTGGAGGCGGTCCACGTCTTGCCGTCGTCGTCCGAGATCGCCATCAGCCCGACGCTGAACGTGTCCGAGTACAGCGGCAGCAGGACGCGGCCGGACTTCAGCACGGTCGGCTTGCACCGCGGCTGCCAGCCCAGCCGCACGGACAACTTGTCCTTCACCTTCTTCGTGATGGAGTCGGGGGTCAGGTCTTTCGGCAGGCTGAACCCGACCGCGTCCTTCTGCCACTTCTCGAACTCGGCCGTCATCACCTTCTCGAAGTCCTTCGGCTTGAGCGGGATGCTCGCCTGCCAGTCCCACTTGGGCGCGCCGTCCTTCTCGTAGTCGGTGCTGGTGCGGTACTGTGTCAGGCAGCTCTCCCAACTGTTGGCAATGATCAGCGGCCAGAACATCCACAGCTTGCCTTTGCGGTCGATGAACATCGCCGTGTTGCCGTCCGGGAAGCCGGGGTTGTCGCCCAGGTCGAACGCTTCGGTCCACTCCTTCCCCGGCTTCTTGCGGCTGCCGAACAGGGCTACGTCGTCGGCCTCCCGCTCGCCGCTCCCGCGGTACCACGACACCAGCAGGTCGCCGTTCGGGCACTCGACGATGCCGGGCGCGTGGTTGTGCTTCGGGTGCAGGGGGAAGACGAGTTCGGCCGAGTGCTTCGGCTTGTCGTCGGCGAACAGCGGGGAGACGAGCAGGGCGACCGCGACCAGGGAGAGCCGGCGCATGGCGAACCTCGGAGTGAAGAGATGCCGAGAAGTGGGGGGGGGCCGGGCGGGGGGCCCGAGGGGGGGGGGGGGCCCGCGCGCGGCCCCCCCCCCGGGG
>JANNQE010000425.1:0-8489 GCA_031441625.1 Planctomycetia bacterium | reverse complement strand
GGGCGAAGTGGACGGTGCGGCACGTCGGCCCGCTGGTCGAACTGGTGGCCCTGCTCGACACCCCCGCCTGGGACGCCCTCTGGACCGCCGCGTAACTCGCGTGCCAAAAAACCACCCGCCAAAATCTCCAGGGGCACCCGGTCGCGGCCTTGGCGTTGCAGCGGGGGGCGTGGCGGTTACAATGGCCGGAACGTTCCGGGATCGCACATGCGCCAGCCGAAGTCCGCCCCGGCGCCGTCTCCCGCCCGTCCCCCGGCGGTGGTCAAGGCTCGCAGGCGGGTGTTCTACGCCCTGGCGCTGCTGGCCGTGGCTGCCCTGCTGCTGTGGGCGGTGTGGCCAGGGGACGGCCTCGACGCCGCGCGGGCGGCGCTCGACCGCCGGGACTTCGCGGGCGCGTACCAGGTGCTGAACGCGAGACTGGCCGAGCGGCCCGACGACGCCGCGGCCCACCTGCTCGCGGCCCGCGCCTGCCGGCGGGGCGGCGACCTGCCCCGCGCCACCGAACACCTCCGCAAGTACCAGGGGTTGCGCGGCGCCGACGCCGCCCACGCCACCGAGGCGCGACACCTGCGCGCCCAAGGCGGCGAACTCGCGGAGGCGGATCGCCTGTTCGCCGAGGCCATCGACAAGTCGGACGCCGAGTCCGCACTCGCGCTGGAGGCGTACCTGGAAGGGTCGTTGAAGGCGGTGTCCCGCAGCAACGACCCCCGCGCGGCGGCCGAGGCGCGGGACGCCCCACTGCGGCGGGCCATCGACCAGTGGCGGGCGCGGCGGCCCGGCCGCGAGGATCAGGTGCAGGGGTTGCTGTGGCTCACGGTCGTCTGCGGGCACGTCAAGGACCACCCGACCGGCGTCGCCGCCCTGCGGGAGCTGCTCACCCTGGACGCCGACCACTTCGGGGCGCGGTTCCTCCTGGCCCAGGCGCTGGCGCAGGAAAAGCCGGAGGAGACGCGGGAACACCTCGAGCACCTGCGGGCCAAGCACCCGGACAACGTTCAGGTGCGGTACGGGCTGGCGGCCTCGTACCGGGTGACGGGGCGCCCGGCCGACGCGCGGCGGCTGTTGGAAGGACTGCTCGACGGCCCCGTCCACCTGTCGGCGAGCGTCGAGCTGGCGACCCTGGACCTGGACGAAGGGCAGGTGCCGGCTGCGGAGCGGCGGTTGCGGGAGGTGCTGGCCGTCGCGCCCAACGTCCCTGAGGCGAACCTGGCCATGAGCCGCTGTCAGCGGCTCGCCGGCCGACCGGACGAGGCGGACAAGTTCCGGACGAAGTACGAGGAACTGGAAGCCGCTCGAACCAAGAAGTGACGGCCCGCGCACGCACGGATACCCAATGACCACCCGCACCCGACTCCTGCGCCTGGTCGCCGTCCTCGCCGCCCTCGCGGCGGCAATCGTCCTCGCCTGTTCCCCACCCGCCCCGCCGGTCACGCCCGTTCCGCTCCCCCCAGAGCCGCCCGCACCGGTCGAACTCGGCCCGGCGTGGTTCCGCGACGTGACCGAGGCGTCGGGTATCCGCGCCACCTGCCGCAACGGGGAAGAGGCGGATCGCTTCACCATCCTCGAGTCCCTCGGCGCGGGCGTGGCGCTGTTCGACTACGACGGCGACGGCCGCCTCGACGTGTTCGTGGTCGGCGGCGGGTCCTTCGACGGGCCGACCAAGACCGCACTGAAAGGGCACCCCGGCACGCTGTACCGCAACCTGGGCGGGATGACGTTCGAGGACGTGACGGACCGGGTCGGGCTGGCGATCCCGTGGTGGTACGCGCACGGCGTCGCCGTGGCGGATTACGACCGCGACGGGTTCCCGGACTTCGCCGTCACCGGGTTCGGCCGGATCGAGCTGTTCCACAACGAGCCGGACGGCCGGGGGGGGCGCAAGTTCGTGGCGGTCGGGGAGAAACTCGGCCTGAAGGACGCCTCGTGGGGGACGAGCGCGGCCTGGGCCGACATCGACGGCGACGGCTTCCCGGACCTGTACGTCTGCCACTACTGCGACTGGTCGTTCGCCAACGACCCGCCGTGTGCCGGGCAGGCGGTCGGCGTCGCCCGCGACGTCTGCCCGCCACAGAAGTTCAAGCCGCTGGTTCACGCCCTGTTCAAGAATGAGAAGGGGCTGACCTTCCGGGACGTGGCGGCGGAGCAGGGGTTCCAACCGGCCGGCTGCGGGTTGGGCGTGGTGACGGCCGACCTGAACGGGGACGGCCGGCCGGACGTGTACGTGGGCAACGACGCGACGAACAACTTCCTGTTCTGGAACCGCGGCGGCAAGCTGGAGGAGAAGGGTTTGCGGAGCGGCGTCGCGGTGGACGACTCCGGCCGGTACAACGGCAGCATGGGGGTGGACGTGGGCGAGTACGACGGGAGCGGCCGCCCGTCGGTGTGGGTGACGAACTT
This sequence comes from Planctomycetia bacterium, assembly GCA_031441625.1. Taxonomy (GTDB): domain Bacteria; phylum Planctomycetota; class Planctomycetia; order Gemmatales; family Gemmataceae; genus JALHQU01. Next base: position 6,092 of record JANNQE010000425.1, on the reverse strand, counting down.
CCAGGGCGAGCTGCACGCCCTCTACCACGCGATGGGAAACGAGCTGTTCGACCACCGCTCCAAGGTACTGGGCGTCGGCGTGATCGGCATGAGCCGGGTCGGGTTCGGGACCGCCTTCGCGGACGTGGACGGCGACGGGTGGGAAGACCTGATCGCCGTCCACGGGCACGTCTTGCGGCACCCGAACGGGAGCACGCTCAAGCAAACTCCCGTCCTCTTTCAGAACGTCCCGTCGCCGACCGGCCGGGCGTTCAAGGACGCGAGCGACCGATGCGGCCCCTACTTCCGAACGCCGGCCGTCGCCCGCGGGCTGGCCGTCGGCGACCTGGACAACGACGGCCGCCCGGACCTCGTGGTCACGCACACCAACGGGCCCGTCGCGGTGCTGCGGGGCGAGACGCCCGCGCGGCAGCCGTGGCTGGGCGTGAAACTCGTCGGGAAGGGGAATCGCGACGTCGTCGGTTCGACCGTCACCCTCGAAGGGGAGACTCACACCCTGACCCGATTCGTCAAGGGCGGTGGCAGTTACCTCTCGGCGAGCGACTCGCGGCTGCTGTTCGGGTTGGCGTCGGTCGGTCGCGTGAAGCGTGTCACGGTGAGGTGGTCGTGGGGCGGGACGCAATCGTGGGACGACGTCGCCCCCGGCGCGTACCTGGAACTGACCGAAGGCCAACCGGCCGCACGGAAACTCCCCACAGCAGACTGAGGGCATGACCGCCGCCGGGAACGCACCCGCCGGCCGGTCAGGTGCCCACCACGGTCCGCATCGAGTGCGCCGAAGGGCGGTCGGCCCTGGAGACGGCCATCGAGGACATCCTGAGTGACCACCCCAGGTCCGGATGTCCGGGCACGTTCGCTCCCGACCAGATCGCCCGCATCCTGGCCGTCGCCTGTGAGCCGCCGGCCGATTCGGGCCGCCCGGTGACGCACTGGACTCCGACCGAGTTGGCCGAGGAGGTGGTGGCCCGCGGAATCGTCCCCTCGATCTCCGTTCGCCACGTCGGGCGTTTTTTCAAAGGGCCGCCCTCCAACCGCACCGCAGCCGGTACTGGCTGAACGCCAACCCCAAGGACCCCGAGGCTTTCGCCCAACAAGTGCGGGACGTGTGCGACTGCGACCAGGCGGCGCCCGCTCGGTTGGCGAGCGGGGTTCACACGGTGTGCGTGGACGAGATGACGGGGGTGCAGGCGAAGGAGCGGATCGCCCCGACCAAGCCGATGCGGCCGGGGCAGACGGAGAAGGTGGAGTTCGAGTACCAGCGGCACGGGACGCAGTGCATGATCGGCAACTTCGAGCGTGGCGTTCGTGGCCGCGATCACCCGCACGTCCACGCGGATGGTGCGGCTCTCGCCCACCCGCTCGAACTCCCGCTCTTGCAGCACCCGCAACAGCTTCACCTGAAGCTTGGGCGACATGCTGTTGATCTCGTCCAGAAACAACGTGCCGCCGTGCGCCGCCTCGAACCGCCCGGCCTTGTTCTCGATGGCCCCGGTGAACGCCCCCTTCACGTGCCCGAACAGTTCGCTTTCGAGCAGCGTCTCCGGCAGTGCCCCGCAGTTCACGCGGATGTACGGGCCGTCGAACCGCCCGCTCAGCTTGTGCAGGGCTTTGGCGATGACCTCTTTGCCGGTGCCGGTTTCGCCGACCAGCAGAACGGTGGCCTGAGCGGGCGCGACGAGTTTGACCATCCGATAAACGGACTGCATTGCCGCGGAGACGCCCACGATTTCGGGCAGAGGCGGCGGAATATGCTCGTTTTTTGACATTCGCGGCGGCTGTCCTGGGAGAGGAAGCCGGGGAACGACCGACACGGCACCTGATGACGCAATCATTATACCGACCGTGCGCGAAGATGCTACACGAACGCCACGCAAAGGGGCAGTGATCTGCCGAACGGCGCGACGTGAGTCCGCCGGTGTTGGATCGAAACCGGCGGACTCACGTCCCGCCGCTTGCCCTACTTGGCCGGTCGCTTGGGCGGGGTGAGCAGGTCGAGTTCGGTGTGCTCCTTCTCGGCGAACGCGACGAACTCCCACAGGTCGGCGAACCGGCGGTCGTAGGTGAACTCCAGCGCGTCCAGCACCGCCCGCCGAGCCTCCCTCACGCACATCGGGTGCTTGAGCAACTCCACCAGCTGCTGCGGCGGCAGCGGTCGGGGCTCGGGGGGACCGTCCGCGGAGAGCACGGCTACTCCGGTGGACGCGGCCAATTCCGTGCGGGAGGTGTGGCGGAAATGACTCCGGACGGAAAGCCCCTGTACCGCAGCTACAAACGGGCCTACCAGCATCCTCTTGTGCGACCGCCGCCAGTAGGACGTCAGGTCCATCGAGAGCAACAACTCGGCCGACGGCGCGAGCAGTTCCGTGGCCTGATCCGCCGGCAGCCGCTCGCCGACCGAAACCAACCCGCCCGTCCATCGACCGCGCTCGAACCCGTCGGCGGAGTTCGCCACTTCCGCTCGGAGAACCTCGACTGCCTTGTCCGGAGGTAACCGCTCGGCGACGGATAACAGGACCCCCACTAACTCCCACCGGGCGTCCGGCTGCGGCTTCTTCGCCAGCGCGGCGGAGAGCATCGCAACGGCGGTCTCGGCGGGCAGCCGTCGGCAGGCGGCTGAAAGGCCCTCCGTCAGCGTGTCGCTCAGCCCCACGTGGGGGTTCGCCGCCACCGCCGCAAGCATCACCTCGACGGCCTTGTCCGCCGGCAACCACTCGCACACCGAACACAGATCGATGTCCGGATACGGAGAATTGCCCCCCGCCCGGAACTCGCCTGCGTCGTGCCCCTTCGCTCGCTTCAACTTGGCGAGCATCACCTCGGCCGCTTTCCTGGCGACCTCAGCCGTCTTCTCCGCCGGCAACCGCTGACCCAACAGGGACACCCCTTCCGCTAACCCCCGCGGGGTGGTCTCCGGTGTCACCTTTCCGACCGCCTGCTCCAATGCTTCGGTCACTTTCCGTGACACCTCGCCCGCCTTGTCGGCCGCGGAACGCTCACACACTGCCGTCAGCCCATTGGCCAATTCCAACGCGGTTGCCAAGTTTGTCGTCGTCAGGCCGGCGAGCATCAGATCGGTCGCCTGCGCGGTGATCACCCCCGCCCTCTCCGGCGGCAACCATTTGCACACCGACGCCAAGTACCTGCCCAGCATCCCTCGACCTTCCGCGCCCGCAGTCGTCGCCAGCTCCTTAAGGATGACACCGGTCACCTGTGTGGCGACCTCGGCCGCCTTGTCCTTCGGCAGCCGTTCACACACCGCCGGCAGCACGCTCAGAATGTCACCCGTGAGTCGCTGGTACTCGGCAGTGGTCAGTGCCGCGAGCAAGACTGTGCTCGCCCGCTCGGCCGACAGCCGTTTGCACACCACCAGTAGCCCGCGCAGAAAGCCGCCCCGCGCGAACACGTCCACCTTCGCCTGTGCCGTCAGGAGCAGATCAGCTGCCCTGTCGCACAATTCGGCCGCCCGGTCCGCCGGCAGCCGTTCGCACAACGCCACCAACCTCTCCCCGACAGCCTGCGGGTCCTTCGCAATCCTGATCCGTACGAGCAGCAGGTCGGCGATCTTGCCGGTCATTCCAGTGGCTTCGCTCGCCGGCAACCATTCGTACTTCGCAGTCAGCTCACGCACGAACCCGTCGTGGGTGTCGGACGCCATCGGCCCCGCGACCCACCAGGCCAACACGTCGGGCGCGTTGGCGATCACCACCGCGGCTTGGTCAGCCGGCAACCAGTCCCACAGGGCACCCAGCATTTCCAACACCGCCACCCGCTCAGCCTCGCCGCGCTCGGTCAAGTCCGTGGTCATGGTCAGTGCGGGGAGTAGCACGCCGGCGATCCTCCGCGACACCTCGGCGGCCTTGTCGGCCGGCAGCGACCGGCACAGCGACGCCGTCAGAGCGACCAACTGAGGCCGCTCTGACGGCGCCGCCCTCTTCAGTTGTTCGACCATCACGTCCGCCGCTTGGCCGCACAGGTCGGCCGCCCGGTCCGCCGGCATCCGGTCGCGGACCGACAGTATTCCCTTCACGACAGCCTCCAACTGCGGATCCGCCCAGGACCGTTGCCCTGCATCGCCCGCCAGTTTCCGCAGCTCGTCCAGCAGCCCCGCTGCGATGCCGTCGGTCGCCCCGAATCGCTCGGCCGAGACGGCCGCCATCGCCAGGTCGCTCCTCGCGTGGGCCGACAGCGTGACGTCCCTCAACCCGCGGGCCAGGATGGCATCGGCGTCCCGTCGCCTCCGCGAGTCCAGCCCGACGGCCGCGTGATCCAGGTGAGTCGCTCGACTGCGGAACTGCGCCGTCGCCAGCTCGTCGCCCGTCGCGGCGGCGTAGAGCGTGAGCGGGAGAGAGTCGTCCCGCGAGACGGCTAAATCCCAGAGGGCCTTATCCTGATATTCCGCCAAGTTGCCGGACGAGGAGCTCGGTGAGAACGTCGCGAGGAGTGCCTTCGCCAGCATCCGCTGGGCACGGTCGGCTTCCTTCCCCGCCCGTTCGGTCGCCGCGTCCGATGTCTGCTTCTCCAACTTCAACCGCTCGGCGGTCCCCTCGGCGTTCGACTTCTCGTTCCGCGCGACGCCGGCCTGCTTGTTCGCCTCCAAGCCGAAGCCGAGGGATACTCCGGTAGCTGTGGCCATCGTCAGCAGCACGGCCAGACCCATGCCGGCGAGTTTCTTGTTCCGCTTCGCCCACTTCACGGCTTGCTCGATCACCCCAACAGGGCGTGCCGTGATGGGCTTGCCGTCGAGCCAGTTATGGAGGTCGGTGGCGAGTCCGCCGGCGGTCGGGTAGCGGTCGCGGGGGTCGCGGGAGAGGCACTTGTGGGCGATCAGCGCGAGATCGGACGGGACGGCCGGCACCCTGGTGCGGAGTTGGCTCACCTGCCCGTTCGCCACGCGGGCGATGGCGTCGAGCATCGGACCGGACGTGTCGATGGGGCGGGCGCCGCACGCCAATTCGTAGAGCATGACGCCGAGCGCCCACACGTCGGCTTCGGGGCCGACGAACTTGGTCCCCCCGCCGGCCTGCTCCGGACTCATGTACGCCGGCGTACCCATCACCGCGTCGGTGTTCGTCAGGTCGCTCCCCAGCCCCCGCTTGGCCAGTCCGAAGTCGGCTACCTTCGGCGTGCCGTTGGCCGCCAGGAAGACGTTGTGCGGCTTGAGATCCCGGTGGACGATGCCCTGGGCGTGGGCGGCATTCACCCCGTCGGCCACCTTCGCCATCAGGTCGGCCACCCGCCGGAACCAGGCGGCGTCGCGGGTCTGATCGGCTTTGCTCAGGGTCGTGAGGTCGCCGCCGGGGCAGTATTCGAGGGCCATGTACGGCTTGCCGGCGTGGTCGCCGTAGCTGTACACCTCGACCACGTTCGGGTGCCGGATGGACGCCACCACTTCGGCCTCGGCCAGGAAGCGGATGAGCGCCTTCACGTCCACCTTGTCCGACGCCTTCACCAGCTTCAGCGCCACCGGCCGGTTCAGCCCCATCTGCCGGGCGAGGTACACGACACCCATGCCGCCGACGCCGATTTCACGCTCGATGGCGAACCCCGGCGGTGCGTCCACTGCACCCGGCGTGACCGGGTCAGACGGAGCAACGGTGGACTCGTCGTTCGGTAACTCGCCGGTGCAGGTGGGCGGCTCACCCTGCGTGCGGGTGAGGTCTGCTTCGGGCGGGGCGGTGCGGGTGGCGTCGGTGGACATGGAGCGATTCTACCGCACACACGCCGCGGCGTTCAAGTGGTGAGGTACGAACGCTGACGGGTGGTTTCGGGGTTCGCGTGCGGTGGGTCGATTCGCCGTAAGTGCTTGGCCGGTATGGGTGGTTCCACGATTCGGGCATGGTTCCACGGATGGGTGGGGCGAGGTGGAAAGAACCATCCGGGAGCCGCTTGCGCTGTGGGGGTCACCGGAGGGGTTCTTTCCGCTCGGCGTCGGTGAGTTCTTCCAACTTCCGGGCGATGGGCGACAGCCGGAGCGTACCGAACGTGCCCTCCCTCCGCTGCGCTTTCGCCAGCAGCGTCGCGCACGCCAGGTGCACGATCCGCACCGCACTCACGTGCCCGCTGAACCGTCGTGAGCCGACCACGTTCCCGTC
>JANNQE010000424.1:0-2957 GCA_031441625.1 Planctomycetia bacterium | reverse complement strand
GGTGCGGCAAGCGGAGAAGGACAAGCACCCGCACGCCGGGCTGCTCGGGCGATACGGCGGGGTGACCGAGTCGCCCTCACCGTCAGTGCGGCGCTCGGCCTGCCAGTTCCACCACCGCAACCGCCACCCACCGAGATCACCACCGTGACCACCGCCACCACCTGCCGCCAGCCCGTCCTCTGCCAGTCGGCGCAGGACGCCCGCACCGACCTGGCGCCATCGACCCGATGGCTGGCATTACAGGTCGAGTACCTCGACGACGGCGCCGACTTGGGCGACGTGAAGGCCGACGTAAAACGGGCGGTGCTCGACGTCATCCGCTGCAGTGAGTTGCTGCTGGTCGAGCTGGGATCGGACGTCCAGGTGCGGGTCGGGCACCGGGTGAAGTGACGCCGAATGTTAGTGTAGACTAATTTCGGTTAATAGTCGGCACTAACAATTCCTTGGGGTCGACCCCAAATCGTATTAGCGACGACTAAATGGCGCGAAATCGCTGATATTTCAAGTAGACCGCCGGATCATACAAACCGCTCATGGGCCGTATAGTCCGACGGTCTAGAAAATCGCAGTAATCGTGTCAGGTTGGACTTATACCGGCCGAACTGGCCGAGAAATATGAAGGGCCGGCCAACCGCCTTGCGAGTTGTTGGCCGGCCCCGAGAACCACCACCACGATCATAGCTCCGCCCTCAGGCGGGGTCAACGGCGCCATCGCGCCGGCCCCACAGATTCCGCCGGCGGCCGCCGGCATCAACCCCGCGTCTGTCGAGCGGATGACCTCCGTCGACGAGATCCGGGCCCACCTGGCCCGGCACGCCGACGGCACCGTCCCGCTGACCTCCGGCCAGCAGCACCTCCTGCGCCGCCGGGTCGAGAGGTTGGAGGTCGAGGCACGCCTGGCGACTCTCCGGCCGTCGGTCGTAGACGTTCCGCCGGCCGGCGGGCCGGTGAACAAGGCGGCAAAACCAAACCAGAAGGCCAGCCAGGTGCCGGCTCACCGGCCCGCCGCCACTACCTCTGACAGAGTCACCGCCGCCGACAAGGCCAAGGCGATGACCCGTCTGCACGCGCAGCAGTACCGGAAAAAGGCGGCCAAGCAGAAGGCCCTGAGCCCCGCGGCAGTCGCCGCGTATGGCATGCTGCTGTTCTCCTCGGCGGACGGCCGGGCGACTCTCACCACCGGCGTGATCGGCCTCTCCATCGGGCGCAGCCAGCCGACGGGGAGCAGGGCAGTCCTGGAGCTGGTGGCGGCGGGCCTGGTGGAGATGCCGGAGAGCGGGCACAGGCACGCCACCACCCTGGCCGACGCCCTGTCCACATTCGTCGTCCACCTGCCGCCTGAGTCTGAGACCGACACCACCAGCGACACCACCACCACCGTCTGACACCCACCACCCCGGAGAACACCACCATGTCGACCACCGCAAACGAGCGCGACGCCGCCAACCTCGAACGCGCCGCCCGCACCATGCTCATCTCGGAGCAGACCCTGGCCCCCCAGGAGCGCCGTGCCGTCCTGGTCGGCATGCTCACCGACGTCGGCGTCCTGGCGGCCGGCCGCCGGGCGCTGCGCCCAGGTGCGTACCAGCGCGGACCCGAGGGGGTCATCCTCCAGGCGCTGTACAGCTACTACGACGAGTACCAGGCCTGCCCCGGCTATCAAGCGATACTGGCCGCCACCGACGCCGTCATCGAGAGGTCACGCTCGCCCGTCTCCGCACTGCCGCCGCAGGCGACGGCCGAAGAAATCCAAGAGGTGGTGAACCTGGCCTACTTCTCGGATCGGGGGGAACGCGACACGGCCCACTGCCTGGCCCTCCTCCGCCGATTCGTGGAGGAGGACGGCATCTCCCGCATCGAGTCCCAGAGGCGGACCAGCCCAATGATCGGGGGCCTGCGGTACCAGCCGGAGCAGCTCCTGGAGCGGTACCGGGAGGTGGTGGCGGCGGCAAACTCGGTGACATCGTCGCCACCGCACGGGCTGATCCCGACTGGACGGATCGACCGGCACGCCGACCCGAACCTGCCCACCGGCATCCCGTTCATCGACCGCACGCTGGAGGATGGTGCGTGCCAAGCCGGCAAGACCTACGGCCTGCTCGGCCCGTTCGGTTCCTACAAGACCACCCTGGGCGTGCAGATCCTGACCAGCACGGCCGCGGGCCTGGCCCGCCGCGAGGAGCCGGGGGTGCGCGCATACTTCGCCTACGGGGACTATGCTTCTGCGGCGTACAAGGCCCTGACACAGGTGACCGGCATCGCCAAACGGTCGCTCAAGGACCTGGACGCTGCCGGGTATGACCTGGACGTGCTGTCCACCTCGAACACCCTGCTGGGGTACGAGTCGGCCCACTACGACCGCGAGAGGACTCCGGCTCAGGAGCGGCTGGGTGAGCGGGAGCGGTGGGAGCGGGCCGTCGCCCTGCGCGACCGGTTCGCCTTTTACGACAAGGACAACCCCGAGAACCAGACGGCCGGCAGCCGCGGGGTGGTCGAGGTCGAGGCCGACCTGGACGAGCTGGTGCGGCGCACCGGCTAGCCCGTACGGATGGTGGTCACCGGTAGCTGTCCAATCTGTGCGCGGGGTGGAGCGGCCTGAGAGGACCTCCGGTTGAGGTTCCCGATGCCGGGGCTCCGGAACGACGACCCGCCTGCGTGACTCGCCCCTGCCCCCGGACGTCCGGGGCGCGCAGTGGATCCCCGCCACGGAGTGTTCGCGTGGCCTGTCACCGTGGGTGGACCTTGTGGCGGTCGAACGAGGGATGGGAGGCCGGTTGCGGTGAGGCGATCACCCGCTGGGATGGGGAACGACGCGATCCAGTCCGGACGCCTGGGGGGGTGAGATCTTGAGCGTCCCCAGCAGTTCCGCGAAGCGACTTCGCCCCGCCTGCGTCCAGCGGCGAATCTCCGCGAGCACGCTCACGAGCGTGACCGTCGGCAAGTACAGTCGAAGGGAT
>JANNQE010000423.1:0-8419 GCA_031441625.1 Planctomycetia bacterium | reverse complement strand
CTCAGCAAAGTTTGGGTGCGAGCGTATGCAGCGTACCTACACGCTCAGCCACTCCCGAAAGAGGTGAGTTACCGACCGCGAGAAACCAAAACACCTGCAATTGCAGCGTAAACTCTGGGATCGGGGCAACGGCACCCGGCTCACCTAACGTTCCTGGGGCGGCATCTGAGCCACAACCTCCTCACTTCTTGGGCACGGGCACCTCTTTGCCCAGTTCCTTCATCGCTGCTTTCGCTCGTTCAGGCGTCCAGTAGCCGACCGGGTCGAAGATTTGGGTTCCGGGGTACATCTTGATGACCTCCTCGAGCTGGGTCGGTGTCAAGCGAGCTTTGCCCGTCCGCATCATGACCATTCGATCCTTACGGGGCACCAAGGCCAATCCACTCGCAGTGACGTCCGTGTTGCCGACGTACAGGTTCTTCAGCTCCGTCATGCCTTTCAGGTTCGTCATCCCGGCGTCGGTGATTTTGGTGCCGTCGAGGCCGAGGTCGTGCATCTCGACGAGCCCCGCAAGATGAGTCATCCCCTTGTCGCCGATCGGGGTGTTGTTGAGTATTAGGCTTTCCAGTCCCTTCATGCCTTCGAGTGCTTTCGCTCCATCGTCGTCCAAACTGGTCCCGGAGAGGTTCAGATCGTTCATCTTGGTCAGCCCGACCAAGCTCTCCCACCCACGCGGGGTCACCTTCTTGCTGTTGACCCAGAGTCGCTTCATGTTCTTCATCTGGCCGATCCGCTTCATGCACGCGTCGTCGACGAAGTCCCCGAAAAGGGTCAGGCTTTCCATGCCGTCCACGGCTTCGAGAAACTTGAGGAAGCCCGCCGGGGTGATCGCCGATTTGGTGTGGTCGAACGCCTTGAGCCCCCGGATCCGCCCCGCGTAGCCGAGGATCTCGTCCGTCACAGGGTATTCGCCGATGCTCAGGTGCTGCAGTTGGGTCAGTTTCGCGAGTGCCGAGTACGCGTCCGGTTCGGCGGGAGATTCGTAGATCACGAGAAGCCGGAGCTTCGGCAGGGCGGAGAGCCGGGCCAGCCCGACCTTGGTGAATTGACCCTTGTAGATGTAAACCCGTTCGACTTCCGACAGTTGGGCGATCAGGCCCAGGTTTTCGTCATTAGCGTTCTTGGCATCGTCGCCGGTTTTGCCGATACGGATGCCGATGCCGATCGACGGGCCGCCGTTTTTGGTTTCGATGGACAGCTGATCGGTGCCGACGTTGTTGGCCTTCAACTTCGCAAGGACGGCTTCGCGAGTCGTCGGTTCCGTCGGCTTCGTCGGTGGGTCGGCTGCCCAAGTCAGTGAGCAGGAGAAGAGGCTGAGGGCCACGGCGAGGATGCGAGAAAGGATCGTGTTGTTCATGTCTGCACCAGATTGGTGTTCCGGTTGAGTGCTGCGACACATTCCTAGGCACCTCGGCTCGCAATAACCAACTGTCGCGTCGTCGCCGAACGACCCAGTTCAGCAGCGGCGGCGCACCGGAGAGCTTGAAGACCCAGAAACGAATCATGCCCCGCCGTCTGCTGCATCGCCTGGTTCGGCGTCTTGTGACGACCGCGGCACCCCGATCAAGTACGGGATGGGGAACGGCGATCCGGCCGACCGCTCGAACCCGGCCTCCCACTCGTACTCACCCCCTCCGACCTCCCGCCCCATCACCAGCAACTCGTCCGGGGTGTACGCCCGCAGGGTCGAAACGATCCCGTCGAACCAGATGGCCAGCGGCAGCACCGGCACCAGGTACGTCCAGAACAGCCGGGACCACCGGAACGGGCGGACCATCGGGGTGAGTGCAAGGACCGCCAGCGGGACCAGCATCTGCATGGCCAGCGCCGCCGGCCGCCGGGGAATGGCCTCGGCGACGAAGATCCCTTGCCGGTCCCGCACCGCCGCGGCCAGGATGGCCCGTGCGTCGGCCGGGCGGAAGTGGTGGAACGCGGTGAACACGGTGCGGAATCCGGCCAGCCGGGCCGGCACCTCGGTCGCGCTGACCGGCTCCGGCTCGAACGAGATTCCCGGGGTGGTCACGGCGAGCCTGCGGAGGGCCGCGGCGTTCGGGTACTTGTCGGTCAGGTGGACCGGCACGTCCAAACCGCCCGCTCGCAGGGCCGGCAGGAGGGTCGGCCACGGCCCGCCGCCGCCCGAGCACAAGTCGATGATCCGATCGGCGCCGGCCCGCTTGACCGCGGCGGCCAGCCGGGGGGCGTGCCCGTCGTACACCTTGGCGTAGCGGATGGCCGTGACCAAGTAGTCCGTAGCGGAGTCGCGGAACACCTGCGGCCACCACGACAGGTCCTCCAATTCCACGAGGTGCCGACGCTTCATGCCTCGATGTCCTCCACCGCCGAACGATGAAGCTCACCTGCCCGGCCACGTCACAGGGAGCAGTGCAAAACAAACAGCCTGGCCGGGTCAGTTGCAGCGCCGGGTTAGGCCGGGCTGCTATCCTCGCCTGGGGGCCGCTCGCGCACGGCGGCCGACTCGACGACCGCTGCGGCCACGAAACACAGCCCACCGGTGATAGCCAGTCCGCACGCGGCCCCGGCCCCCGTCGCGTTCGGGGCCTCGGCCGTCGCCGGCCCGCCGGGAGCTGACACCCGGACCGTCTGCACCAGGCCGAACACCACGGCACCGACGAGGCACAGCAAACCCACGACCACGCACAACGTGCCGAGCGCGGTATGCGTGATCTGCTTGTTCGGCGAACGCGCCATCAGTTGCGCCTCTGTGGCCTAACAGATACTTATCCCAATCCAGCGATTGGGATAACCCGTCAGTCAGGTTGGGATAATACGGGACGCCAGAAACCGCGGTCAAGTTTTTTCTTGCGTCCGCTACGGGAGTTACGGATAGTGTGCGCGGTACGGCTGAAGGGACTGCCCGGTTTATGCCATGTGGGAGTTCATCCGTTGCGGCTGCAGGACGGGGCAGGTTTGCGATAATCGTGGTGAAGTGGCGGCGTGAGCTGCCTGGGTCAAGCACCGGCGGACTCACGTCGCGCCGCTCGTCTAAGACACCGGCGGAATCAATTCGCGCCGTTCGCCGTGGAGCGTCAACCACGCTGCCCCGACTCTGCCGGTTATGCCGAACGGGGATTCTGCACACGTCAGGCAACCGGGGCGAACTCGGCGGAATGGCTAGGATCGGCCGGCACAGTGGGTACATTCTCATCATCTCCCGCCCCCGGTTTCGCACCTCCGAGTTCCGGCATGGCCTCCCCCGCCACATTCTCAAACCTGTCCTCCATCCGCACCAAGCTGTACAGCCTGGTGCCGTTCACCCTGTTTGCCGTCGGCGTCGCCGTCGGCATCGGCCTATACGTCGAAGCCACCTACGGCATCGGCGGGCCGGTCGATCAACGACTGACCACGCGTGAGGAGTTCCTTTCCGAAGTGGAGCCGGCCGTCCTGCTGCCCACGTTGGGGTACATCGCCGTGTTGGAGTTGGAGACGGAGCGGCGGCCGGAGGAGGTGGCCAGGTGGGTGATGGCATACCGCTCGGCGGAGACGAAGTTCCGGGAGACGCGGGAGAAGCGGCTGAAGCAACTGCCCGACGGCGAAGCCAAGCGGTTGCTCGACCGCGACCTGAACGACAAGGCGGAAGAGATGTTCCAGTCGGTCAACAGCCGGTACCTCCCGCTCGTCGAGCGAGCTTCCCGCAAGGAGGCGGTGGAACAGGCGGAGATCACCGGTGTCAAGCGGGAGATCGGCAACCGCTTCAACGAGTTAAAGAAGGTGGTGGAGCGCGTCCGGGATCTGACCCGCGACGAGGTGACCGCCGACCGCACGCAGTCGGCGTCGGCCGCCCGCTTCTGGGGGGCGACGAACATGTTCATCGCGGTCGTCGCCCTGGCCCTGCTGGTCACCCTGATCATCTTCGTCACCCGGTCGATCATGAAGTCGACGGACGTGCTGAACGCCCGCATGCGGGAGCTGGCGAGCGGGGCGAGCGACCTGACCGCCCGCGTGCCGGTGGGCGGGCGGGACGAGTTGGGCGTGCTGGCCGAGAACATCAACGCCATGATCGGCAAGATTCAGGGGGTCGTCGGCAAGGTGCGGGAGTCGAGCCTTCAAGTGCTGTCGGCGGCGTCGCAGATCGCGGCCACGTCTCGCAGCCAGGAGGGGACGGTGAACACGCTGGCCACGTCCACCACGCAGGTGGCCGCGTCGGTGCGGGAGATCTCGGCCACCAGCAAAGACCTGTCGGGCACGATGGACGAGGTGAGCCGGTCGGCCGGTCACGCCTCGCAGTTGGCGGCCGCCGGCCGCGACAACGCCACCCGCATGGCCACCGAGATGAAGCAGTTGGTCGAGTCCACGTCGAGCGTGTCGGCCAAGCTGGGCATGATCCGCGAGAAGGCGGACGCCATCAACGCCGTCGTCACCACCATCACCAAAGTGGCCGACCAGACGAACCTGCTGAGCATCAACGCGGCCATCGAGGCGGAGAAGGCGGGCGAGTACGGCCGCGGGTTCCTGGTGGTCGCCCGCGAGATCCGCCGGCTGGCCGACCAGACGGCCGTCGCCACCCTGGACATCGAGATGATGGTGAAGCAGATGCAGGACGCGGTGAGCGCCGGGGTGATGCAGATGGACAAGTTCGCCGACGAGGTGCGGACCGGCGTCGGGCAGGTGACGACCATCAACCAGATGTCGCACGAGATCATCACGGAAGTGCAGAGCCTGGGCGGGCGGTTCGACCTGGTGAACGAGGGCATGCGGAACCAGGCGACCGGGGCGCAACAGATCAACGACGCCATGACGCAGATCGCCGATGCCGCCCGCCGCAGCGCCCAGGCGATCACCGAGTTCGAGCAGGCCACCTCCCACCTCCGCGGGTCGGTCGAGGGGCTGAACGCCGAGATCGGCCAGTTCAAGATTTAGCGGGGCGGAGTAGGTGCCGCCCGCCGGGCGGTCGGCTTTCGAGTGCCGCCCGGCAGGCGGCACCTACCACCGACACCGCCGGCCCGGTCGGGGGTTGTATGGGGGTCGGGGAGCGTGGCGGACCTGCAACGCGGTTGACAAAATCATCGTCCCACTCCCGCCGCCGGTTCGGTTTCCCGACAATAGACCCTCCCGCCCTCGCCTCCCGCCTTCCCCCGGCCGAGGTGTCCCAAGTGCTCGCCCTCCTCTTCCAAGTCGGTGCCGACCGCGTGGCCGTGGACGTCCGCCGCGTCCGCGAGGTGGTGCCGCGGGTGCGGCTGTCCGCCGCCGTCGGCGGGCCGGCGTGGGTGGCCGGGCGGTTCGTGTACCGCGGGCGGGTGGTGCCGGTGGTCGACCTGCACACGCTCATCGGTGCCGGCCCGTGCCCGCCGCACCTGAGCAGCCGCATCATCCTGATGCCGTGGCCGGCCGACTCCGACTCGCTCGTCGGCCTGCTGGCCACGCAAGTGGCCGACATCCGCCGGATTGATGCCGTGCCCCCGCCCGAGACCGACGCCGACCTGGGTCTCGGCCCGGTGGTGCCCGACGGCCCCGACCTGCTCCGCCTGCTCGACCCGGATCGGCTGCTGACGGCTCTCGCCGCCCGCTCGTCGGGTCTCATCCCGGGCGGGAGGGCGGCATGAGTTCGACCGCACTGGAGGCGGCCGTCCGCGAGCGGCTGGGCGTGGACCCGGCGTCGCTCGGCGCGTCCGGGTTGGCCCGCGCGGTCGAGGCGCGGGTGTTGGCCACCCGCTCACCGTCCGTCGAGGCGTACCTGCCGCTGCTGCTCGCCCCCGGCGAGGCGAACGCCCTGGCCGGCGAACTTGCCGTGCCCGAGACGTGGTTCTTCCGCGGCGGGCGGAAGCTGTTCGACGCCCTGGCCGACTTCCTCATTCGCCGCGTGCACCGCACGCCGGGCAAGCCGGCCCGGGCGCTCAGCATCCCGTGCAGCACCGGCGAGGAGCCGTTCTCCCTGGCCGTCGCTCTGCACGAACGGCTCGCCCCGGCGGGCGGCGTGCGAATCGACGCGGCCGACGTGTCCGCCCCGCAACTGGACCGCGCCGCCACCGGCCGCTTCCCCGAGTCGTCCTTCCGCGAAGCCGGCTTCGACCCCCGCCCGGCCCACTTCGGCTACGTGGCCGACCGCTGGGAACTGCTGCCGCACCTGCGGCAGGCCGTGCAGTTCCGACAGGCGAACGTGACCGACCTGAACTTCCTGACGGGTGAGCCACCCTATGACGTCATCATCTGCCGCAACCTGTTCATTTACCTGACGGCCGACGGGCGGAAGCGGGCGATGGCTCACCTGGACCGGCTGCTGGCACCGGACGGCCGGATGTGCCTGACGGCGGCCGAGGCCGACCGCCTGCCGGCGGGCAAGTTCGCGCCCGACGGGCCGAACGAGTTTTGCGTGTTCGTGCGGACGGGCGCTGGCAGTACGTCCGTCATCTTCCCGGCCACGGTCACGCCCACCACACCGCCGGCCGGCGGCAGTGGGGCGAAGAGCGGGGTGTTCAACCGCCCGCCGCTCCCTCCGCCGCCCGCGCCAGTGCCGGTGTCCCTGCCCGCCGTCGTGCCCTTGCCGTTCGACGCCGCCCGCCGGTTGGCCGACGCCGGCGATTTGTCCGAGGCGCGGAAGGCGTGCGAGAAGGCGTGTGCCGACCACCCCGGTTCGGCCGACGGGTACGCCCTGCTCGGGGCCATTTTGCAAGCCGAAGGGAACGCGACCGCCGCCGGCAACGCCTTCCGCAAAGCGCTCTACCTGGCACCCGACCACCCGGACGCGCTGTCGCACCTGGTCGTGCTGGCCGAACGCCGCGGGGATGCCGACCAGGCCGCCGCCCTCCGCCGCCGGCTCGCCCGAGTGACCACCCGCGGGGGGACCGAATGAGCGTGCCTTTGCCGACCGTCGCCCCCGCCGAACCCTGCTGGCACGCCATCGGCGTGTGGGGCGACCGCACCTGCCCGAAGCTGGCCGAGGCCACGCACTGCCACAACTGCCCGGTGTTCGCCGCCGCCGGTCGGCGGTTCCTCGACGCCCCGTCGCCTGCCAACTACCTGAGCGAGTGGACCGCGCGGCTGGCCGAGGCGGAACTGGCGACCACGGCCGACGAGCTGAGCGTGCTGGTGTTCCGCCTGGGCAGCGAGTGGCTGGCCCTGCCGGTCGGCGTGCTGGTGGAAGTGACCCGCGAGCGGACGCCCCACCGCATCCCGCACCGCGGCGGGCTGATGGCCGGGCTGGTGAACATCCGCGGCGAACTGCACCTGTGCGCCCGCCTGGACCGGCTGCTGGGGGTGACGCCGTCCGCCGCCCCGCCCGAGCACCTGCGGATGGTCGTCATCCGCCGCGATGCCGAGGTGTGGGTGTTCGCCGCCGACGAGGTGGATCAGGTGTACCACTTCCCGGCATCGGCTCTCACGCCCGCCCCGCCGACGCTGTCGAGGGCCGCAGCCCGCGTCACCCGCGGGGTGTTCGCGTCCGACGGCCGGGCGGTCGGTTTGCTGGACGACGCCCGCCTGTTTCAGGCCATTCGGGAGCAGGTGCGATGACCGTTCTCGACCCGTCCCTGTTCGACTTGTTCCGCGAGGAGGTGCGGGCGCACGCCGCCACCCTCGCGGCCGGGCTGCTGGAGGTGGAAGCCGACCCGACCAACCCGACCCGCATCGAGCCGCTCATGCGGGCCGCCCACTCCATTAAAGGGGCGTGCCGCATCGCCAGCCTGGACTCCGGCGTGCGGCTGGCACACGTCATGGAGGATGCGTTCGTCGCGGCACAAGACGGGAAGATTCGCCTGACCCCCGCCGACGTCGATCAGTTGCTGAAGGGTGCCGACCTGCTGGCGACACTGGCCGACCTCCGCCCCGACACTGCGAGCGATTGGGACACGACGAACGCCGCCGTGGTGACGCAACTCGAACCCGTGTACGAAGGCATGGCGAAGGGGGTGCCCACCGCCCCTGTCATCGCCGCGAGCTTGCGAGCGCCCTTCACGCCGGTGGCAACGTCCCCCACACCCCCTGCACGCTCGCAAGCTCGCGGCGACGACGAATCCGCCTTCCCCCCCTGCCCGCCGTTCACCCCGGTCGTCGTCCCGCCGAACCCGCTGCCGCTGTCGGCCGAGCACTCCATGCTCGACCTGTTCCGCGAAGAGTTGCGGGGCGGGCTGCTGCTGGCCACCGACCCGGCGACCGCACCCGAGGCGCTGAAGGCCGTCCGCGGCGCGGCGAAGCTGGTGAAGTGCGATGCGGTGGTCCGGGTGACAGCAGCGCTGGGTGCGTACCTGACCGGGGTGCGGGAGGGGAAGTCCGAACACACCGCACGGGCGGGCGAGTGGGTGCGACTGGCGGTGGCGACACTCGCCGGCGCGCTGACCACCGACGACGACTCATTCGCCGCGTGGGTGACGACGGTGTCGCCGGCGCTGGGCGAGATCGCGGGGGCGTTCGAGGGGGTCATGAATCGAAACCCCTCACCCGCCGTCCTCGCTCCGCTCGGAACGGC
>JANNQE010000422.1:0-14662 GCA_031441625.1 Planctomycetia bacterium | reverse complement strand
GGGCCGGGTTCGCCAAGACACCCACCGCCCTTGCGGGCGGGGTTCGCCTTCAGAGGTTTCTCATGAAACTCGGCTTCGTGTCCGCCATCCTGCCCGACCTGTCGCTCGACGGGGTGTTCGCGTTCGCCGCCGCCGAGCGGTTCGCGTGCGTCGAACTCATGTGCTGGCCGCCGGGCAAGGCCGACCGCAAGTACGCCGGCGTCACGCACGTCGATGTCACCACCTTCACCGACGCCGACGCCGCCCGTGTCGCGGCGCTCGCCCTGCGGCACAAGGTCGAAATCTCCGGCCTGGGGTACTACCCGAACCCGCTCGACCCCGACCCGGAACACCGCGAGCGGGTGGTCGAACACCTGAAGAAAGTCATTCGCGCGGCGGCGATGTTGGGCGTGCCGGTGGTGAACACCTTCATCGGCCGCGACCCGTCGCAGACCGTCTCGGCCAACCTCACCCTGATGCGGCACATCTGGGATCCGATCATCGAGCTGGCCGTCGGCGCGGGCATCAAGATCGGCATCGAACACTGCCCGATGCTGTTCAGCGACGACGAGTGGCCGGGCGGGAAGAACGTGGCCAGCACGCCGGAGGTGTGGCGGCACCTGTTCGACCTATACCCGATCACCGCCCTCGGGCTGAACTTCGACCCGTCGCACTTGGTGTGGCAGTTCATCGACTGCGGGCGGGCGGTGCGGGAGTTCGGCCGGCGGATCGTCCACGTGCACGCGAAGGACGAGCGGCTGAACCGCGAGCGGTTGTATCAGGTGGGGGTGATGGGCCTCGGCTGGCACACGCCGAAGCTGCCGGGCCTGGGCGACGTGAACTGGCCGGACTTCTTCGCGGCGCTCACCGACGTGGGCTACCGCGGCCCGGTGTGCATCGAGATGGAAGACAAGGGGTACGAAGGGAGCCTGGACGACCGCAAGCGCGGCCTGCGGCAGAGCAAGCGGTTCCTGGAGCAGTACACGGGGTGAGGTGGGTTTGTTCGCCCGACGCGCGAGCGTCGGGCGTTTCACCTGCCCGCATCAGCCGCCGGGTCGGTGCCGAGTCGTGTCGTCCGGCACCTCACCCCACGGGCTTGAGCAACCGGGTGGCGTACCGGCCGAGGCGGGCGATGAGCAGGCCGTTCAGCAGCCCGCTCGTCCCCTTCGCCCCGGCCTTCGACAGGACCGACGCGAGCGGGGCCACGAACGGCGACAGCCCGCCGAGCACCGCCGCCACCGGGGCCACGTGCCCGGCCGACGTGAGCAGCGCGTTCAACTGCTGTTCGGTCAACTTCTCCCACTCGTTGATCTGCCCGGACAGGTACGAGTTGAAGAACACCCGCCCGAGCAGCACGGCCGTGCCCGTCTTGCCCGTCCGCAAGTTGTACACCTCGCACAGGTCGGTCAGCAGGGCGAACCCGAAGTAGAGCATGGCGGCCGAGTCCACCAGCCCGTTCGGGGCCAGCGCCGTGGCCACCCCGCTGCGGCGTGCCCAGTAGCCGATGCGGTCGTCGGCCGCCTTGTCGAGCACGCCCTGGAAGCCGTTGCGGAACCGCTCGAACCAGTCGGCCGTGCCGGTGAACCGGGCCGGGTCGAGCAGTTCGGCCCGCACCTTCTCCAACACCGCGATGCGATCCGGCCCGAGGCCGAGGGCGGCCAGCTTCTTCGCCTGCTTGGGCGTGCCGACGGGGAACTCGCGGAGGTACGTCTCCAGCTTGGTGCGGGCGTCGGCGGCCTTGGCGTGGGCCAGCCACCGCAGGCGGGTCCGCTGGTTCAGTTCTTCCAGCCCGGCCAGCCGCAGTTGCCGGTTCCGCCGCAGCTTCACGTACACCAGCACGAACCGCCCGGCCGCGAACAGCACCGCCCCTCCGCACACCGCCAGCGCCGCGTACCCCAGCCACTGCACCCACACCGGCTGACGAGACAGGGTGTCGAGGATTTGGATCGCCTGCGAGTACACGAACAGGCCGAGTGCGCCGGCCGCGCCGATCAGGAACGCCGCCGCCAGCGGGTGCGCGAACCAGCCGAACCAGCCGACCGCCGGGTCGGAGGCGGTCATCTCTTCCGCTTCGGCCAGGTCGCGGAGGGCTTGCGCTTCGTCCGCCTGCCGCAACCGTTCGCGGTCGGCGTCGGTCAGCAGGGCGACGTGAGACGGGATCTGTTCCGGCCGGCCGAGGTCGGTCTCGCCGGGGCGGAGGACGGGTTCGTCGTCGGCTGCGGGTGGGGGGACGGCGGGCGGGGGCGACGGGCGGTGAGGGGCGGTCGGCAGGCCGATGCGGTCGTCGTCGAGGGTGTCGGGTGTCATGTGCGGGGTCCGGAACGGGGCCGGCGGGCTGACGGGTGGTTCGCCCGCCGCCCGCCGGAATTGTACCGAACCCGTGACACGGTTGCCCGTTACGGGTGGGAGGCCGCCGCCTCGACGGCCGACCCGCTCTCGACGCCGGCCAGCAGGTGGCCGCTCCGGGCCGAGTGGTAGTAGCCGAACTCGGTGCCGTAGCACGACTCGTCCACCACGTGCAGGTACACGCCCAGCCGCCCCCACTTGCCTTCCACCAGCACGGTGCCGTCCGACAGCACGGCCCGCACGACGGCCGTGTGCATCACCTCGTTGTCGCCCGAGCGGTACACGCACAGGTCGCCGGCGGCCGGGTCGGCCACGCCCGCGTACCCGTTCTCCGCCAGGATGGTGTTCACGAATCGCCCGCCCACGTTGTACCGCCCGCCGGTGAACACCCACCCGTGACAGTTGCTCTCGTCGGTCGCCTTGCCGCGGCGGATGACGTGGCCGGCGTGTTGGGTCATCGGGTCGGACAGCTCGAGCGAGGCCAACTCCCGCTCCGACAGCGGGCCGACGGGGGCCGTCAGGTCGATGACCGCCCCGCGGTCGGTGACGGCCGTCGCCACCGGTTTGGTCGCCGGCGGGGTCATCTGCACGGACGCCAGCGTCTCGTCCAACAGGGTCTCGTTGTCGGCGTCGAACCGCCACGCCTCGTACCCCCAGGTGCCGAACGCGGCGAGCAGGGCGGCACCCCCGAGCACCCGCGGGCGGGCCAACAGGCGGGCGCACCGGCCGACCACCTGCCGCACGCCCGTGGTGCCGGCCAGCACGCTCAGCACCGCGACGACCGCAGTGCCGCCGGCCACCCACGCGAACACGTCGGCCGCGAGCAGGGCCGTCAGCCCGCTCGTCACCGCCACCGCCGCGGTCGCCACCGCCGCACGCCCGAACCACCTCTTCGGGGCGAACAGCAGCAGCCCGAGGCCGGCGGTTCCCGCCCCCGCGGCGACGGACGAGGCGAGCACAAAGCGGTTGAACAGGTCGGCGTCGGTCACGGCAACACTCCCTCTCTGTGGGCACGACCGGAGGTCATCTCCACATGCGATTTGTACCCCACGAGTAGTGAGTGCGGACTGAGGGAAGGGTGAGAAATGGCTCATGACAGATGAGAAGGCGGGCCTGAGATGTCAGGCGTTCGGCGTGGTCTGACATTCCGCGCCGGGGCGATAAGATGACGGCATGACACGACCCGCCGACCCCGCCCTCGGGGTGAAAATTCAACTCCTGCTCGACGTGCTGGGCGAACTGCCCGGTGCCGCCGTCGCGCTCAGCGGCGGGGTGGACAGTGCCGTCGTGGCCAAGGCCGCGGCGGTCGCACTCGGCACGAACGCGGTGGCGGTGACGGCCGATTCGGCGAGCGTGCCGCGGGCCGAACTCGCGCAGGCGAAGCAACTGGCCGCCGCCATCGGCATCCGGCATGTGGTGGTGAACACCAACGAGTTCGACGACCCGAACTACCTCCGCAACGGCGGCGACCGCTGCTACTTCTGCAAGTCCGAACTCTACTCGCGGGTGGTGGCCCTGCTGCCCGAGCTGGGCGTCGGGGTGGTGTGCAGCGGGGCCAACCTGGACGACCGCGGCGACTACCGCCCCGGCCTGACGGCCGCCGCCGAACTGGGCGTGCGGCACCCGTTGCAAGAAGCGGGGTTCACCAAAGCCGACGTGCGGGCGGCGGCGAAATTCTGGGGCCTGCCCGTGTGGGACAAGCCGGCGTCGCCGTGCCTGTCGTCGCGGCTGGCTCCGGGGCTGGCGGTCACGCCCGAGCGGACCGGACGGGTGGAGGCGGCGGAGGCGTACCTGAAATCCCTCGGCCTCCGCGACGGCCGGGTGCGGTACCACGAGGGCGACCTGGCCCGCGTGGAGGTGCCGACGGATGAGATTTCGCGGTTCCTGTCACCGGACGTGCGGGCCGAACTGTCGGCGAAGCTGAAGGCCCTCGGGTTCAAGTACGTCACCATCGACCTCGACGGCTTCCGCAGCGGCAGCCTGAACGAACTGGTGTCGCTCGAAGTGCGGCGGCGGTACACGCCCTGACGCCGCCGGATGGTTTCATTCCACCTCCCCACCCTCCCGTGGAACCATTCCCGAATGGTGGAAGATCCCATGCCGGCCGAGCATTTGGGGCGGAACGGGCCACTCGGCGCGTCACTTCACGATGCCGCGCTTCACCAACTCCTCGGCGCACTGCACGGCGTTCGTGGCCGCCCCCTTCCGCAGGTTGTCGGCCACCACCCACAGGCACAGGGCGTTCGGGTGGCTCGGGTCTTGTCGCACCCGGCCGACGAACGTCTCGTCGTGCCCGGCCGCGTGCAGCGGCTGCGGGAACTCGCCCTTCCACTCGTCCATCAACACCACGCCCGGTGCCTTCGCCAGCGCCGCCTTCGCCTCGGCCACGCTCACCGGCCGCTCGAATTCGGCGGTGATGGCCAGGCTGTGCGCGATCCGCACCGGCACCCGCACGCACGTCGGGGCCACGCCGATGTTCGCGTCGCCCAGGATCTTCTTCGTCTCGTTCACCACCTTGTTCTCTTCCTCGGTGAACCCGTTCGCGTCGAGCGTCCAGTCCAGCGTGATGACGTTGTTCGCCAGTTGTGCCCGGTGCGCGGTCGGGGCGGGCACCGGCCGGCCGGCGGCGAACGCCTTCAACTGCGCGTCGAAGTCGGTCAGCCCGGTCGCCCCCTTCCCGCTGCTGCTCTGGTAGGTGCAGACCACGATCCGCGTCACGCGGGCGATGTCGTACAGCGGCTTCATGGCCACGCACAGCGGAATGGCCACGCAGTTCGGGTTGGCCACGATCCCCTTCTTGATGTGGTGCAACTGGTCGCCGTTCACCTCCGGCACCACCAGCGGGCAGTCCGGGTCCATCCGCCACGCGCTCGAATTGTCCACCACCACCGCCCCGGCCGCCGCCGCGATCGGCCCGTACTGCTTGCTCACGCCGCTCGGCGTGCTGCTCAGCACGATCTGCACCCCCTCGAACGCCTTCGCGCTGATCACCTCGACGGTGTACGCCTTCCCGGCGAAGTCCACCTGCTTCCCCGCCGACTTCTCGGACGCCAGGAACTTGATGGACTTGAGCGGGAAGTTCCGTTCGGCGAGCACCGTTCGGATCAGGTCGCCCACCGCACCGGTCGCGCCGACCACCGCCACGTTCACTGCCACGGCAAGTTACCTCGGGAGAGGGTTTCGGAACGACCAATTTATCACCCGGCGGCGGGCGTGCTACTACCATCACTCCATGCTCACCCTCCTTTTCGACATCGTCGGCACGCTCATCCGCACCCACGGGGCGGGCAAGGCGGCCATGGAAACGGCCCTGCGGCGGGCGTTCGGCGTCACGCACATCCTCGACACCGTGCCGTACAGCGGGCGAACGGATCGCGCGATCGGGCGTGAACTGCTCACCGTTCACGGGTTCGAGGCGACTGCCACAAACGTGGAGAAGTTGACCGACACATACCTGAACGAGTTGCCAACGCAACTGGCGAAGCTGGGCGGCGAGGTGTGCCCCGGTATCGCCGACATCCTCGACGCCACCCGCGGGCGTTCCGACGTGCTTCTCGGCCTGCTCACCGGCAACATCCGCCGCGGGGCGGCCACCAAACTCGGACACTTCGGGCTGTGGGATCACTTCCGCGTGGGCGGGTTCGGCGACGACCACTTCGACCGCGACGACGTGGCCCGTAGTGCGATCCAGTCCACCGAACGGCACCTGGGGCGATCTGTGGACGCGAACGCGGTGTGGGTGATCGGCGACACCCCGCTGGATGTGTCGTGTGCGCGTGCGGTCGGGGCGAAGGTGGTGGCGGTGGCGACCGGCTGGCACACCCTCGCCGAACTCGGCACGCACAAGCCCGACTTGCTGCTGACCGACCTGAGCGACGTGTCCGGCGTGCTGAAAGCGTGGGGCCTCACATGACCCGACGGATGGTTCTTTCCAGCACCCCCCCACCCCTCCGTGGAACCATTCCCGAATCGTAGAACCACCCATGCCGGCCATGCACTTACGGCGATTCCACCCACGACGACGACGGCCACTCGACACAGGTTCGCACGGTTGACAGAATCGCCGTGCCGCTTGGACATGTCGCCTTGTCCCAGCACCAGCCGTCCGCCGACCCCGACCGCACCCCCGCCCACGAACCCTCGGTCGATCCAGCCGCGATCACGAAAAACATCTACCGACGCCCCCACGGTTGAACGCTACGACGAACGTGCGGCAAGCGTCGGCCGTGACGCCGAATCGGCTACTTGCCGCGGTCAAGCAGAATCAGGATGTCGCGGGCGGCGCAAGCCCGCTTCTCGCGGTCGTGGTGTTCGAGGAGAGGCAGCAATTCGGCAGCAAACCGCTTGCGCCCGATAGTCACGAAGTCCCCACCGCGCCACCGGCTCCCGGCGATGTCCAGGTGATCGCCGTTCTCGATGGCCGCACGCAGGACGGGAATTCCCGAGAAGTCGCCGAGTTGAGCGAGGGCGACGGCTTCCGGTCGGCCACCCCACCCTGTGCCGCTGCCTCCGCCGTCGAGCACCCCGTTCAGGTTCACCTTCAGCAGTCGTCGCAGCGGCTCGATAGCCGACTCGTCGCCAATCTCGCCGAGCAAGTCGCACGCTCTCCGGACTACCTCCACGTTCGTCCCACGGTGGGCCGTCACCTTGAACCCGTCGTCACGCACCTCCACCCCCTCCCCGCCGGTTTCGAGCGGATGCACACCCAGCAACTCCACCAGCGCGGGCACGCCGTCGCGGCGGCCGAGTCGCCACAGTCCCTCGGCCGCGGCCAGCCGCGCTCCGGGGTCGTTGTCCTTGAGTGACGCCTTGAGGTGGTCGAGCGATTTCGCCTTCCCCAAGCGGGCGAGGGCGGTGTGGGCCTGCGTCTTCATCCGCTCGTCTCGAGTGCTGTCGGCAGTGATCTGCTTCAGGCACTCCCGCACCGGCGGGCGGTCCACGTACTCGGCTACCTCGGCGTACATGGTAAAGAAACAGTCGTGCTTGCGGTTGTTCAACTCGACCACCAACTCCGTGACTCCTTCGCTCCCGTCCACGCACCGCAGGTAAGTGTTTTGCTGCTCGACACCGAACGGTTTGCCGTCCAATTCCTTCGCGTACTTCACCCGTAGGCGAAGTCGCCGGAGTTCCCACGCTCGGCGTTCTTCCCCGTGTGACCGCTCTCGGTCCGCCTTCGGCGATCGTGGAACCTTCTCGATCACCGGGAGCGAGGCGACATCGCCACGATGGCCAAGAACGTAAATGAGGTCGTCGCCATCGTCCGAGTCGGTGGCCAGTCCGCACATGTCGTGCAGCGCCGCTAACGCCCGTGGGCCGGGAACCGCCCCGAGTGCATAGATCTGCCCACATCGCCCGTCCCATGAGTCGAACAGTACGGAGAAGCAGTATTCCCGGAGTTGGCGTTCGTAGGCCGGGTCGTCTCGCCAGGTGTGAACTTCAGCCAGCCGCACCCACGGCCGCGAACGGCGAAACTGTTCGGTCGGCGCATGGGCCAATTTCGCTTCCAGGTCCACCGCCACCCGGCGGCCTCCTGTGTCCAACCCGCTCTCCGGCGTGTACAGGTAGTCACGGTTCTCGGCGTACCACTTCCGCCACTCGGTTCGCGCATCCGGTGGGTTCCGCAGGAGATCATCATCGATTCCGATGTTGATGTCGGTGAGCCGCCACAGGGCGAAGAGGGTACACAGCCGGGAGAAATCCTCGCGTTTCGGCAGGTCAACAGTGGGTGGAAGCAGGTCGATCAGGTGCGGGATCGCGTCCTTGTCGCCGATTTCGGCGAGGATGAGCGCGGCTTCGTTGCGGTGGTCGGGGTCGTGAAGGGCGGCGATCAACTGCGGCTGAACAGCGGTTCCCCGTGCGACCAGCCGTTCCATCGGAGGGCTGTTGCGGAAGAGGGGGCCACGGCGGCGCGTGCTTCCCCAATACTCCACCCTCCCCTTAGCGGTGGCGAGGAGGCGAATGTCGTTTGTGATTGAATCGTGCGGCGGGTGGGTTGGGCCATTTGCTGTGACGACCAGCAATAGCACCACGACGGCACCGATCAACAGCGCTAACGATGCCTTGGGCACGGCACGCATCCTGTCGCCTCCGGACGATGTGATACTGGTATCCTAACCGTACCTCGCGTTGGTGGATTGCCTCCCCGCCTACTGGGAGGGATTGGACAAGGTGTTCGACGAAGCCGAGCGCAAACTGAAAGCCAAATCGCCCGCCGCCAAACCCGACGAGAGGTAGCCTCCCCTCACGCCGGGCACCCGAACGGGTACTCGACGGCGGATTCCCTGTCGCTCGGCTTGGCCTTCGAATTGTCCTGTCAAACTTTGCCGATTCTACCGGCACCGCCCGCACAGATTCCCCAGTTCCTTGTTGCAATCGCTCAGGCCCCCGGTTCTAGTGTGGGTGCGCCCGGACGGCGGTACTCTCTCACCGCGGAGGCGGGGGCAATGTCTCTTTCCCCGACCGACTTCTTCGACCCGACCGCCCGCCACTCGCCCGCGCGACAGGCCGTCGCCGTCGAACTCATGCGCGAGCTGTCCCGCTACTCCGACCCCGGCGAACTGAGCCGCGTGTTCGCCCGCCGCATGGGCCAGCTCTATCCGACCGCCCGCCAGATTACGCTGTCCAGCCGCGGGCTGAGACTGCCGGCCGTGCGGGTGACGCGGTTCAGCGAATGGTCGAATCCGCCCGACCCGTTCCGCGAGCCGGACAAACTGCCGGTCGTCCGCGGTGGGGTGTTCGCCGAGTGGATGGCCGACGACCAGCCGCGGGTGATCGACCGCCTGACCGTCGATCCGGCCGACCCCGCCGCCGCGTACCTCGCCGGTCAGCAGTCGGTGCTGTGCATCCCGGTGTTCGACGCCGGCCAGCCGACGACTTCCGTGGTGCTCACCCGCGAGCCGCCCGACGCCTTCCCCCGCGAGCAGATCCCCGAACTGGTGTGGCTGATCAACCTGTTCGGTCGGGCCACGCAGTCGCTGTTGTTGTCGTCGCAGTTGCAAGCGGCCTACGACGCGGCCGAGTACGAGTTGCGGACGGTCGCCGAATTTCAACAGAAGCTGCTGCCCGACGACGTGCCCAACGTACCAGGATTGGACGTGGGCGTTCACTACCGCACGGCCCACCGCGCCGGCGGCGACTACTACGACTTCTTCCCGATGGACGACGGCAAGCTGGGCGTACTGGTGGCCGACGTGAGCGGGCACGGCACGCCGGCGTCGGTGCTCATGGCGGTCACGCACAGCATGACGCACGCCCGCCCCGACCCGCCGATCAAGCCGGGCGAGTTCCTGGCGTTCCTGAACCAGCAGCTCGCCCGCCGGTACACGGTGAGCAGCGGGCACTTCGTGACGGCCACGTATGCCGTGTTCGACCCGAAGCGGGGGACGGTCACGTTCGCCAGTGCCGGGCACGCGGCCCCGCGCGGGCGGGTGAACGGGGCGGACAGGTTCGAGGCGGTCGATCAGATCCGCCGGCTGCCGCTCGGCGTCACGCACCGGACGGTCGGCCCGTACCCGGAGCAGACCATCCGGCTGAAGGCGGGCGACGCGGTGGCCCTGTTCACCGACGGCATCACGGAATCAGTCAATCCGCTCGGCGAGCCGTTCGGCGAGGAGCGGCTCGACGGCGTGCTGAGCCAGTCGTTCACCTGCTCGGCGTGTGCGGTGTCGGAGGTGGTGGCCGAGTTGGAGCGGTTCACGTCGGCGGCACCGCCGGCGGACGACCGCACACTGGTGCTGGTCAGCCGCACGGAGTGCGGGGGCGAGAAGTGGCGGGCGAAGGCGTCGGCCGGCTGCGCGGTGCCGGCGATGGCGACGAGCGACATGGCGGGGTGATCAAGTCGGTGTAACCAGCCGTGCGGCACGGAGAGATTTTCATACATTTTCGCAACAGGTTTGAGCCGAGGGTTCGCACTCACGGCACACGTTTTCCATTTTTCCCGGAATTCGTGTCTCGGCGCGGCGGACCCTCGCGGGTTGGTAATTGTCCCTTCGGGAGGCCACCATGACCTGTTGGATTCGCAAATTGTTCCGCCGCACGCCCACCGCCCCGGTCGTGAAGCCGACGTTCGCCCGCCTCGGCGTCCAGTTGCTCGAAGACCGCGTGGTGCCGGCCGTCAGCGACCTCGACCCGCTGTTCGACACGGACGGCAAGCAGACGGCCGATTTGTATGGTGGAATCGATGACGGGGCGGCCGTGGCGGTGCAGGCCGACGGGAAGGTCGTCGTCGTCGGGTCCGTGCAGATCAGTGGCGACAATTCCAACTGGGGCATCTGGCGGTACAACCCCAACGGCAGCCCGGATTCGACGTTCGGCGGTGCCGGCTACATCGAGTTGGACTTCGCGTTCGACGGCGGTTCATCACTCACCGCCAACGCCCGCGCGGTGGCCATTCAGTCGGACGGCAAGATCCTCGTCGGCGGGTTCAGCACGACGGCCACCACCGGCCGCGACATGACCGTCGTCCGACTGACCACGAATGGCACGTATGATTCCACCTTCGATGACGACGGCATCTGGACGAGACCGACTCGGTTTGCCGCCGACGACAAGGTTCACTCACTCACACTCCAACCGGACGGGAAACTGGTGCTGGCCGGCTCCGCCATCATCACCGGCACCGACTCCGACTTCATGGTGACCCGGCTGACGACCTCCGGGGTGATCGACTGGGAAAGGAGTATCGCCTTCAACCTCGGGGGGATCGACGCGGATACGGCCAACGCCGTGGCCGTCCAACCGGACGGCAAGGTCGTGGTCGTCGGGAGCGCGGCCACCCTCAACCTTTTGACCTTTTCGGACATCGCCGTCGCCCGACTGACCACGACCGGCGCCCCCGACACCACCTTCGATGGCGACGGCAAGTTGACCCTCCGCTTCGACACCGGCAACTTTGCCGACGTTGCGACCGGCGTGACCGTTCAACCGAACGGCAAGATCGTCATCGGGGGCACCGTCCAGACGGCCACGTCGGACGGGTACGATTTCGGCCTCGTTCGGTTGAACCCGAACGGCACCTACGACACCACGTTCTCCGCCGACGGCAAGACGACCGCCTCAGTCACGTCGGGCAGTGAATACGCCACCGCCCTCGTCCTCCAACCGGACGGCAAGATCGTCCTCGGGGGGGGCAACGCCGACTTCGCCCTCGCCCGCTTCAACACGGACGGTACGCCCGACAGCACGTTCAACTCCGACGGCCGCCGCACCTACCCGTTTGATCTCGGCGGCAGCAACTTCGACCGCCTCAACGCCCTCGCCCTCGACCCGAGCGGGCGGATCGTCGGTGTTGGCTATTGCGCGACCGTCTCGAACGGAAACGATCTGGCAGTGCTGCGGGTGTTCGGCCGCGACATCCCGCTGGTGGTGGACACCACGGCCGATGGGATCGACGGCACCGTTTCCGCCGGGAAACTCACCCTCCGCGAAGCTGTGACCCTGGCGAACAGTCGGAGCGACGCCGACACCATCACGTTTTCTGAGGCCTTGAACGGCGGTACGATCACGCTCGGCGGCACGCGGCTGGAAGTCCGTCGGCCGGTCAGCATCACCGGCCCGAGCAACGGCATCACGCTCGACGGCAACCTGCAATCGCAGGTGTTCTACTTCGACGGCCGCACCAACGGCACCTACGCTGCCGCCCTCCGCAACCTGACCATCACCCGAGGTCGGACGGTGGACGACGAGGTGGACTACGATGGATTCGATACCGGCAAGGTCGGCGGCGGAATTGTGAACGACCAGACCGACCTGACGCTGAACACCGTAACGGTGTCGAACAACCAGACCGATGACACCGGCGGCGGCATTTTCAACTGGTTCGGCACGAACAGCAAGTTGACCATCACAAACAGCCTGATCGCGGGGAATTCGGCGGACGTGGCAGGCGGCATCTACCACGGGGGTAGCACCCTCACCGCCGCGAACACCACCTTCTCAGGGAACACCGCCACCGTTTGGGGTGGGGGGCTCCAACTGGAGGGTGGTGCCGTCTCGCTCACGAACGTCACCGCCACGCTGAACCGCGCGGACAGCGACAACAGCGGGAGCGGGACTGGCGGTTTCCTGTTCCGATACTCGGGCACCGTGACAGTGCACAACAGCATCGTGGCGGGCAACCTTCGGGGCGCTTCAACGGCCGACGAGATCGCCGCCACGCTCGCCGGCACCAGCTCGAACAACATCGTCGGGAGTGCCGGCTCTGGCGGACTGACGAACGGCACGAACGGCAACCAGATCGGAGTCAACCCGCTCCTCGGCTCCCTCCGCGTGTACGGCGGCCTGACTCGGATCCTCCCGCTCCTCGCCGGCAGCCCGGCCATCAACGCCGGCAGCAACGCCGCGGCCACCGCCGCCGGTCTGACCACCGACGGCCGCGGGGCACCGTTCGCCCGCACCTTCGGCGGGACGGTGGACATCGGGGCGTTCGAGTCGCACACCTTGCCCCTGGTGGTGGATAACACCGGGGACGTGGACGACAACAACTTCGCCGCCGGCCAACTCACCCTCCGCGAGGCCGTCCGGCTGAGCGCCGACCCGACGAACAAGGGCATCACCTTCGCCGAGAGCCTGAACGGGGCGACCATCACACTCGCCGGCACACGGCTGGAGGTGCGGAATTCGGTCACCATCACCGGGCCGAGTCAGGGGGTGACGATCGACGGCAACCTGCAATCGCAGGTGTTCTACTTCGACGGCGCCGCCAACGGCACCTACGCCGCCACCCTCCGCAACCTGACCATCACCCGCGGCAAAACGGACGACAGTGAGGAGATCATCATCGGGCTCAACAGCGGGTCCTTTGGCGGCGGCATCCTGAACAACGGCGCCGACCTGACCCTGGAGAACGTGACCGTCTCGAACTGCGTCGCCACCTTTGAAGGCGGGGGCATTCTCAACTGGGATGGCGGGTCCACGAAGCTGACCCTCCGCAACTGTCTGATCAGCGGGAATTCGGCCGGGTTCAATGGCGGCGGCATTTCCAACTGGAATTGGAATAGCGCCACGATTACGGCAGTCAACACCACGTTCTCGGGCAACACGACTGGCCGGTACGGCGGGGCCATTTATCAAGAAGGCGGGGCGATCACGCTCACCAATGTCACCGCCACGCTGAACAAAGCCGACAGCGATAACGACGGCAGCGGGAGCGGCGGGTTCGTGTACATCTTCTCGGGCACCGTGACGCTGCACAACAGCATCGTGGCGGGCAACCTGCGGGGCACCTCGACGGCCGACGAAATCGTCGGCACGCTCGCCGGCACCAGTTCGAACAACATCATCCTGACGGCCGGTTCGGCCGGCGGGCTGACGAACGGCACGAACGGCAACCAGGTGGGCGTCAACCCGCTGCTGCAACCGCTAGGCAGCAACGGCGGCCTGACCCGCACGCACGCGCTGGGGCAGAACTCGCCAGCACTGGGCAAGGCGTCGGCGGGTGAGCCCAACTACTCGGTGTACGACCAGCGGGGCACCGCCCGCGACCTGGGCGCGGCCGACATCGGGGCCTACGAGGTGCAGCACCCGCTCGCCCCCGTCGGCGTGCCCACCACCAACGCCCTCCTGTTCGCCCCCAAGCCGAGCGCCACCGCGAACGAGGCGTTTGTCAAGGGGCTGTATCAATCGACCCTGTTGCGGGCACCCGACGCCGGCGGACTGGCCAACTGGCTGGCGGCGCTGGCCGGCGGCACCTCACGAGCGACGGTGGCGAACGGGTTCGTCAACAGCACCGAGAACCGGCGGAACCAGGTGACGTTCTACTACCGCTACTTCCTCAGCCGTGAGCCGGACACCGGCGGGCTGAACGACTGGGTGGGCCGCCTCCAGAGCGGTCAGGACGAGGGGACGGTGATGACCGGGTTCATCCTGTCGCTGGAGTTCTCGGGCAACAACACCAACGCGCAGTTCGTCAACCTGATGTACTACGCACTGCTCGGGCGGGCGGCGGACACGGCCGGGTTCAACGACTGGATGAACCGGCTGGCCACGGGCACGAGTCGTGAAACCGTGGTGTTCTTCTTCCTGCGGTCGGAGGAGGGGCTGAACCGGGTGGTGCGGAGCCTGTTCCAGGCGTACCTGAAGCGGGAGGCGGACGCCAGCGCGGTCATCAACTTCCGCACCGCGTTGCTGAGCGGCACCACCTTCGGGCAGGCGGCCACCAGCATCCTCGGCGGGCAGGAGTTCTTCAACAACGCCGCCGCCAACATGACGTGAGCGGTCGGGACCGTTAGGGTGGCCGACTCTCGCCGAGAGTCGGACGGGGGGCCTGACACCTGGGAATCCGGCGTGGAGCGAGAGACGGCTTTCACCCGCTCCACGCTCGTCACCCCGGCCGAACTCC
>JANNQE010000421.1:0-2844 GCA_031441625.1 Planctomycetia bacterium | reverse complement strand
CGCAGGAGTTGCTGAACCGCGGGTACAAGGCGGCCGACATCAAGAAGGTGCTCGGCGGCAACATCCTGCGGGTGCTGACGGACGCCGAGAAGGTGTCGGCCGAGATGCAAGGGAAGAAGTGAGGCATTCAGGCGAATCCGCTCGCCGCGGAGCGGCGACCGACGTTAGCCAGGGGTGGAGTCGTGAGCGGAGCGAACGACGGAACCCCTGGGAAGTGACCGCAAACAGAGAAGCCCCGGAGGGGCGGCAGAGTCCGCGTGTGTCGCCCCTCCGGGGCTTGTCCCATTCCTTCGTCGGATCCAGGGGTTCCGTTCGCATCTGCGATGCTCACTCCACCCCTGGCTAACATCGGTCGCCGCTCCGCGGCTAAATCGAGCACTCCCATGCGTTTCCCCGTCGCGGTTCTGCTTCTTGCCCTCGCGTTCCCCGCGTTCGCCCAGAATCCGGCCGACCGGTACGCCCCGGCGGTCGAGCAACTGAAAGCGCTCGTCGAGCGCGAGGCCAAAGACAAAGACCTGCCGGCCCTCGCCATTGCCATTGTGGACGACCAGACGGTGATCTGGACCCACGCCGTCGGCCACCAGGACGCCGCGAAGACGGTGCCCGCTTCCGCGAAGACCGTCTTCCGCGTCGGCTCGGTGAGCAAGCTGTTCACCGACGTGGCCATCATGCGGCTGGTCGAGCGCGGCGACCTCGACCTCGACGCCCCGGTGAGCAAGTACCTGCCCACCTTCCAGCCGAAGAACCCGTTCAACAAAACCGAAGTGACCCTCCGGCACCTGATGGCCCACCGCAGCGGCCTCATCCGCGAGTCGCCAATCGGCAGCTACTTCGACCCCACCGAGCCGACGCTGGCGAAGACCGTCGAGAGCGTGAACGGCCTCGACCTCGTCTACCCGCCGGGCGAGAAGATCAAGTATTCCAACGCCGCGATCGCGGCCGTCGGCATGGTGCTGGAGAAGACGCAAGACGTGAAGTTCGAGACGTACCTGACGAAATCGGTCCTCGACCCGCTGCTGATGAAGGACTCGTCGTTCGAGATCACGCCGGGCGTGAAGAAGAACCTGGCCCACTCGCTCATGTGGACGTACCACGGCCGCGAGTTCCCGTCCCCCACGTTCCAGCTCGGCACGTCACCCGCCGGCAGCATGTACAGCACCGTCGACGACCTGAGCAAGTTCATGTCGTGCCTGTTCGCCGACGGCACGACGAAGAGCGGGCAGTTGCTGAAGAAGGATACCATCGCGGAGATGTTCAAGCTCCAATTCGCCAAGCCGGACGACAAGCAGGGGTTCGGGCTGGGGTTCATCGTCGGCGACTTGGACGGCCAGAAGCGGATCGGGCACGGAGGGGCGGTGTACGGCTTCTCCACCGAGTTGGCGATGCTGCCCGGCCGCAAGCTCGGCGTGATCGTGTGCAGCGCGCGAGACGTGTCGAACGCCGTCACCACGCGGATCGCGGATGATGCGTTGCGCCTGATGGTCGCGGCGAAGGACGGCAAGCCGCTGCCGAAGATCGTCGAGACGCAACCCGTCCCGGAGGCGGAGGCGAAGAAGTTGGTCGGCCGCTACCGCGGCGAGGACCGCTGGGCCGACGTGACCGAGTCGTTCGGCAAGGTGTACGTGACGCCGAGCCGCGGCGGGCACCGCATCGAGCTGCGGAAGTCGGCCGACGGGCTGATCGCGGACGGCGTGGAAGGGTTCGGCCTGAAATTCACCTTCAAGGGCGACAAGCTGACCACCGCCGGCCGCACGTACACCCGCGAGAAGCCGGGCACCACCCCGCCGCCGGAACCGGCCGCGAAGTGGGCGGGGCTGATCGGCGAATACGGCTGGGACCACAACACGCTGTACATCTACGAGAAGGACGGCCAACTGCACGCGCTCGTCGAGTGGACGGAGATCGACCCGCTGACGGAGGAGTCCGAGAACGTGTTCGCCTTCCCGCCCGACCGCGGCATGTACCACGGCGAGAAGCTGGTGTTCACCCGCGACAAGACCGGCAAGGCGACGGGCGTGACGGCGGCGAACGTGCTGTTCAAGCGGCGGAAGATCGACGGCGAAGACGGCGAGACGTTCAAGGTGACGCCGACCGGCAAGCTGGCCGACCTGCGGAAGGCGGCCCTGGCCGCGAGTCCGCCGGAGGAGAAGGGAGAGTTCCGCGCGAGTGAGTTGGTCGATCTGGAAAAGGTGGTGGACGGCGTGAAGCTCGACGTGCGGTACGCCACCACGAACAACTTCCTGAGCGAACCGTTCTACACCACCGCGAAGGCGTTCATGCAGAAGCCGGCGGCGGAGGCGCTGAACCGCGTGCAGTCGTCGCTGAAGGAGAAGGGGTACGGGCTGGTGGTGTTCGACGGCTACCGCCCGTGGCACGTGACGAAAATGTTCTGGGACGCCACGCCCGAGAAGTTCCACACCTTCGTGGCCGACCCGTCGAAGGGGTCGCGGCACAACCGCGGGTGTGCGGTCGATCTCACGCTGGTGGATTTGAAGACGGGCAAGCCGGCGGCCATGCCCGGCGGGTACGACGAATTCTCCGACCGCTCGTATGCCGAGTACCCCGGCACCACCAGCCGGCAGCGGTGGCACCGCGAACTACTGCGGAGCGCGATGGCGGCCGAAGGGTTCAGCGTGTACGAGGCCGAGTGGTGGCACTTCGACTTCAAGGACTGGGCGAAATACACGCTGGGGAATGAGCCGTTCGAGAAGCTGAAGTAGGTCGAGCGTCGCGGATGGGATGCCGCCCCGACGCCAACGGCGTCGTTCTCACAGCCCAGGGTTGAGGACCGCAGGTCCGACACCCTGGGAACGCAACCCACCCGCAACGCCCCGACCCCAACGG
>JANNQE010000420.1:0-6197 GCA_031441625.1 Planctomycetia bacterium | reverse complement strand
CCTGCAACTGTACGTGGTGGACGCGGACGGCAAGAACGAGAAGGCGCTCACCGACAACGACAAGTGGGTGTACTGGGCACCGTACTGGTACAAGGACGGGAAGCACGTCATCTACACCGCCGCCGACCACACGAACGACATGGTGCGGCCGAACTACGACCTGTACTGGATGAACATCGAGACGGGCAAGACGACGCGCATCACGCACGCTCCGGGGCAGGACGTGCTGCCGGTGTTCAGCCCGGATTACAAGAAGGTGATGTGGACCACCAGCCGCGACGGCCGCAGCCCGACGCAGCTGTGGATCGCCGACTTCACCCCGCCGACGAAGTGAGTGCCCTGGTTCGATACGAGAGACGGGAGGGTCATCCCTCCCGTCTTGACAGTGTGTCGAGGTTTAGCCGTTCCCATCAAGCGGTAGGCAAGGCGAGTTTCTGAAGGAGATCAAGAGCGGCTTCCTCGTTCCCATTCTTGCATTTCGCACCTTTCTTTTCGCGGAGTCTCTTCAAAGACTCCGCGTGGTCGAATCCCATCTCGCGGAAAGTATCGTAGGTCGCGGCCAATTCAAGAGGGATGTCTTTCGCCGCCTCGATGACACGGATGTCGGCGACGAAATCTTGGACGAGTGGAAGGTCAGCGGCCTCCTCGGCGGTGTACACGTAGTAGTGCTGGTCGGACTGCTCGCTCTCCTTCACCTCTTCCGTGACGAGTTGGAACTGCTTGAGGAACCGCAACTCGGAGTTCAACCCTTCGCTGTACGGGCCGTAGAAATGGATCGAGTATCCCAACTCCGTGGGCAGACCCTTCCGCTGGAGGAGTTTGATCGTCTTTTGGAGACGGGTTCGGCCGACGACGCGGCGATCCTTGTGCGCGGCAATCACCCCAGCGATCCAGCGGTACGGTTCGAGGTTCATACGTCAGCTCTTTTTCAGGTGCTTGTCCGCGAGCCCGTCGATCTCGGCTCGGCGTTCGGCAGGGAAGTAGTACCGAGCAAACTCGTAGGACTCTTGAAGTTCCTTCACCTGCTTTGACATCTGAGTCAGGTTCTTGGGTCTTCCGGTGCCGTCTTCCACGAAAATCTGCGTGTCACTGTTCTCCCGATCTTCCTCGTACGGCTTGTACGGCGTATCACCGGGTGTGTCGAGGGCGAATTGATACCGGAGGCCTTCGCCCGATAACCTTTGAGTCACCGACTCGCGGAACGCATCTCGTTGACCCATCGACGCCGAAGATACGTCCCGCACTTTATAAAGCCGCCGCGAAAGCAAGCCCGTCGCCAAGTTCGTCAGGATCGTGTCGGAGGAACCGGAACACGCCCTCAGAAATTCCGTGAGGGCGTGGTCATCCAACTCAAGATACCCGATAAGGTTCATTTGTCCAGTAAACGCGGCGAGAAAGTGCATCGGTGCCCCGGCGGCGATTTCGGCAGCACGGGTCGGAGTTGGTTCGCCGCCGAGCAACTCTCGGAATCGGTCGAAAAGCAGTCGCAACATCACCTCCGCAGCACGGGTGGTTTTGTGGAAGTACACGGTGCGGTACATGTCGTAACGAGCCGTGACGTACCCCTCGATGGCGGTCAGCGCCTTGTTTCTCAGAACGAACCGTCTCCCATCGGGGTGCGGGTGCAGGTGAGCGAGGAGCCACTCCAGGTCGTACTTGCCATAACCCGCGCCGCTGGAGTAGCTGTCACGAAGCAGGTAATCGCTCCGGTCGGCGTCGAACTGGCTGGTGACGACTTGTTTCAGGCATGGGGGCAACTCGAAGGGGAGGGGCGTATCCCCGTCCTCTTCCGCGTTGAAGAACTTGGAGAGTGCTGACGGCAACCCGGGGTTGAACGCTCGGAGCGCCGCATTCACCTCTGTGGTCGGATCCCCGAGGATCTCGCCAGTCCACTTCTCGTGCTTCACCTTTGTGACTTTCTCGAACGCATGGGAAACGGGTCCGTGGCCGACATCGTGAAGGAGGGCGGCGGAGAGGACGAAGGCTTTCTGCTCAGGGGTCAGTGGTATACCTGTGGACTGCTCGTACTGCTGGAGAAACTTCTTGGCGATGTGGAGCACTCCGACCGAATGGGCGAACCGGCTGTGGTTCGCGCCCGGGAAGACCAACTCCGAGAAGCCGAGTTGCTTGATCCGGCGGAGCCGTTGGACCTCCCTGCAGTCCAGAAGCTGCCACAGCAGCCGGTCCCATTCGGTGTCGTGGAACAAGATGAGGTTGTGAATCGGATCACGCAGGACTTTCGGCCAACTCTTGCCCATCGAGTGATTCCCCCACGTTGCGACAAC
Source organism: Planctomycetia bacterium (assembly GCA_031441625.1). Lineage (GTDB taxonomy): Bacteria > Planctomycetota > Planctomycetia > Gemmatales > Gemmataceae > JALHQU01. The sequence continues at coordinate 3,912 of JANNQE010000420.1, read as the reverse complement.
AGTTTATCACGTGGCGTCCAGCACAGGATCGGACCTATCGCCGACTTCACCCCGCCGGCCGCCCCGCCCCTACACCGACGGCCGTTCGGCCACTGCCAGCAGGCAGTCGCTCTGGCCGGCTGCGTACACCGCCCACGACGCCAGCTTGGCCGCCGGCTTCCACAGGAACACGCGGTCCAGCCAGTCGCCCAGCGGGGTGCCCGCCGCCCGCCGCGCGCTCGCCCGCAGCCAGTCGGAGTGCCGCACGCCCCGCACGTCCGTCACCCGCAGGCCGGCCGTTTGCAACATGCGCGTCAGGGTCGGCGGGGTGAAGTGCGTCAGGTGACGGGGCAGGTCTAACCCGAACCAACTCTCGGCGTACCGGCGGAACGCCCAACTGTCGATGTTCGGGCACGCCACCACCAGCCGCCCGCCGGGGATGAGCAGGTGGTACGCCTCGCGGAGCACGGCCAGCGGGTCGTGGACGTGCTCGATCGAGTGCCACATCGTCACCACTTCGAACGAACTCGGCCGCAGGTCGGGGTGCGGGAGCGAGCCGACGACCGCCTTCAATCCCAACTCAGTCGTCACGGTCTGAACCGCCGCCGCGGAGGTGTCCACGCCGGTCACGTCCCACCCGTGGTCGGCCATCCGCGTCAGGAAGCTGCCGCCGCCGCACCCGAAGTCGAGCAGCCGGCCAACGCCCGCCCACGGGAGCGCGCCCCGCCGCTCGGCCGACGGCCGCCCGAGCAGCCGCTCGAACGGGTGCGGCTTGCGGGCGTGCGCCGCCTTGCGGGGGCGGTGCGGGCGGTAGTCGGGCGGGTAGAAGCGGTGGATGTCGTCGGCGTCGGGCCGCGGGTTGGTGAACACCAGGCGGCACTGGCGACAGCGGACGACGAGGAACCGCCGGGCCGGTTCGCCGGCCGGCGGGGTGGGGTCGGCGGCCTCGAACAGCGGCTCGTCGTCGGCCGCGGCGCACAGCGGGCAGGGGGATTCGTCCCAATGCACGCCGGGATCGGAGGTGCGGTCGTGTGGGTCGGCGAGGGCACGGGGGTGCATCGGGCGGCCCTTCCGTAGGCCGGTGGGGAGGCGGGGGTCGGCAGAGGGTAATGGACCGCACCGGGCGGCGTCAACGGCAAGCGGCTACCCCTTCGCCAACTTGACCGCCCGCGTGAGCAGTGCCTTCAGCACCTTCGCGTCCACGTCGGCCAGCGCGTTCACATACACGCACGTCTTGCCCAGCTTGTGCGGGCCGAGCTTGGTGAGCAAATCCGCGCACCCGCTCAGGCCGGGCGTGATGAACACCGACAGGTCCTTCTTCCGCGGGGACACGCCGAGCAGGTAGGTGCCGTTCGTCCGCCCGCTCGCCGTGGTGGTGGTGTACGTGCCGAACCCGATGACCGACGCCCCCCACAGCACCGGATCGGCCTGGGTGATCCCCTTCATCAGCCGGATGACCGCCTGGCAGTCGGCCTTGCGGCCGGGATCGGTGACGGCGGCCAGGAAGGCCTTCACGCCGTCGTCGTTCGGGTTCGTCTTCGAGTCGGCCACAGGGGGTTCTCCGGGTGCGAAGCCAAGCGTTCGCGGACACCAACCGGGTGGGTCGGCGTGTCAGGATTGCTACCACCGACCGAGAGTAGCATCATGTTGTGTTCAGCACCAGATCGACTGACCGTGTTCGCGTCGGTTCTGGCCAACTCGTGAACGTGCCACCGGAAGGGCGGCGAGACTCACGGCAGCAGGTCGGCCACCCGCACCGCGGCGGTGGGAGCGGCGAGGGGCGTCACGCTGTCGGCATCGGTGAGCGTCAGGTGCGTGCGGTAGGCGGTGGCCCCGAGGCCGGCGGGGAGCGCGACAGGATCGCGGAACACCAGCAACCGCCGCCCGTCCACGTCCAGCACCCAGTAGTCGGCGATGCCGGCGGTGGCGTACAACTCGGCCTTCGTGGTGGTGTCGTAGTCGAGTGACGAGTCGGCGACCTCGACCACCAGTTCGGCGGTGGACGGGTGGACCGCCGAATCCCGCGGCGACCCCTTCACCATCGCCAAATCCGGCTGCGGGGCGTTGCCCGCCCCGAGCACGAGCGGCATTTGTCCGCACGGTCGCCACCCGGAACCGAAGGCCGCGCGAATGGCGACATCGGTGAGTTCGAGCGCGATCCGGTGCGGCGGGTTCATCGGCCCCTCCTCGATGAGTTGCCCGTGAATCAGGCTGGCACGACGCCCCTCAAACCATCCCATGTCTGCGAGCTGGTGAAACCGGGCGACGGTCCAGCGGAACGGCCTCGGGCCGGGTGACGACACGAGCGGGGGCGGGGTGAGCAATGCGGTCATGGTGGCACCTCCGGGGTCAGCGTATCGAAGCGCTGCGGACCGGAGAAGGCGAGCGGCGTGACGTGAGTCCAATGCCCTCAACTTCAGTGGGGTGGTTGGAAGGTGTGGCACACGCTGACGGGCGGGCGGAGGCCGACTGCCACGGGGAAACACTGCACCGCCGACGGAACATTCCGCCCGCCCCTCACCCGGCGAATCGTGTGCTAAGGTTCGGACGCCCACGTGTTGCCCCCACGGAACGCCATGCGCCGGTTCTGGCCGCGGTTGCTGAAGGCGGTGCTGCCCGTCACCCTGTTGTGCGGGGCGGCCGGCTACCTGTACGCCCTCGCCGCGGGTGCGTACTTCGCCACTGAGCGCGACGACGGCGGCGGGCTGCGCGACACGCTCACCTGGCGGGTGCCGTTCTTCATGGCCCTGTGGGGCGGGGGGTTCACCTTGCTCGTCGAATGGTTCCGCCACCTGTGGGCACAGGCCAAGAAGGGCGAGACGCCGGCCGCCGCCAGTCCCGACGCCGACGCCGAAAAGCTCCTCCTGCAACTGCTCGAACAGGCGGAACTGGCCGAGCAGTCGCGGGCGGTGCCGATGCCGACCGACCGCACCCTGCCGACCGACCTGACCGACACCCCGCCGCCCAATTTCCCGCCCGCCCCCGTGCCGGACGCTGTAGAACAGCGGGCATGATCCCCCGCGAACAAATCCTTTCCCGCCTCCGCGCGCAGGTCGAATCGGGCAAGCCGATTGTCGGTGGCGGGGCCGGCACCGGGCTGAGCGCCAAGTGCGGCGAGGCCGGCGGCCTCGACCTCATCATCATCTACAACTCCGGCCGCTACCGCATGGCCGGCCGCGGCAGCTTGGCTGGCATGATGCCCTACGGCGACGCCAACGCCATTGTGATGGACATGGCCCGCGAGGTGCTGCCGGTGGTCGAGCACACGCCCGTGCTGGCCGGCGTGTGCGGCACCGACCCGTTCCGCGTGATGAAACGCTTCCTGGCCGACGTGCGGGACGCCGGGTTCAGCGGGGTGCAGAACTTCCCCACCGTCGGGCTGATCGACGGCGTGTTCCGCCAGAACCTGGAAGAGACCGGCATGGGGTACGACAAGGAAGTGGAGATGATCGCGACGGCCTCCGACATGGGGCTGCTCACCTGCCCGTATGTGTTCACACCGGAGGAAGCCGAGCGGATGACGGCGGCCGGTGCGGACGTGCTCATCCCACACCTGGGGCTGACCACGAGCGGCACCATCGGGGCGAAGACGGCACTGACGTTGGACGAGAGTGTGAAGCGGGTGCAGGCGATGGCCGACGCCGCCCGCCGGGTGAACCCGGACGTGCTGGTGCTGTGCCACGGCGGGCCGATCGCCGAACCGGACGACGTGGCCTATGTGTTGAAGCACACGAAAGGGGTGGTCGGCTTCTTCGGCGCGAGCAGCATCGAACGCCTGCCGACCGAAGTGGCGATTACGGAGTGTGTGAAGCGGTTCAAGTCGCTGCCGCTGGGGTAGGTGCCGCCTGCTTCATCGACATCAACGTGCGCCTCACGGCGGGCACCCTCGACGAGCGGCACAAGGGCGACGCGCCCGAGTCGCTGGTGCGCGAA
>JANNQE010000419.1:0-5818 GCA_031441625.1 Planctomycetia bacterium | reverse complement strand
CTCCGGCGACCCCGCCAAAGTCATACGCGGCGGGAGTCGTCAGCGGCGCGCCGGCTCGCCCGCCCTACCCCGAGACTCTAAGGGACCCACCTCAATGCACCGCCGTGATTTCCTTTGGCACAGTGGCGGCGGGCTGGGCGGCATCGCGCTCGCCGCGATGCTCGGTCACGACCGCTTGCTCGCCGATGCCCCGGCGAATCGAAGCGACGGCGGCGTTCACCACAAGCCGAAGGCGAAGCGGCTGGTGCAACTGTTCATGGCCGGCGGGGCGAGTCACGTCGACCTGTTCGACTTCAAACCTGACCTCGTCAAGCACCACGGCAAGGAGGCCGACTTCGGCGAGAAGGTGGAGGCGTTCCAGAACGGCCTCGGCCCGTGGCTCAAGCCGCTGTGGGAGTTCAAGAAGTACGGGAAGTGCGGCAAGGAGCTGAGTGAAGTGGTCGCCCCTCTCGGGGATGTCGTCGATGACATGGCGTTCGTTCACAACGTGGTCGGCAAGACGGGCGTCCACTCACAGGGCACGCTGCTGCAAACGACCGGGTTCAACCGCCCCGGCTTCCCCGGCATGGGCAGTTGGGTGAGCTACGGCCTGGGCACGGCGAACGAAAACCTGCCGTCGTTCGTGGTACTGCCCGACCACCGCGGGCTGCCGAGCAACGGCACGAAGAACTGGGACGCCGCATTCCTGCCCGGCCAGCACCAGGGCAGCGCCATCTTCCCCGGCAGCAAGACGCCGATTCAGGACTTGTTCCCCGACGAGTCCGCCAAGTTCGTGACCCCCGCTTCCGACAAGGCGACCGGCGACTTGCTCGCCGCACTCAACCGCGAGCACGCCACCGGCCGCGGCGACGAGCGGCTTGACGCCCGCATCCGCAGCTACGAGCTGGCCGCCAAGATGCAGCTCGCCGCACCGGACGCCCTCGACATCAGCAGGGAGACGAAGGAGACGCTGAAGCTGTATGGCCTCGACCACGGCAAGGGCAGCTTCGACAAGGAGATCAACGCGGTGGAGGAGACGGACCACTTCGGCCGCAAGTGTCTGGTCGCCCGCCGGATGCTCGAGCGCGGGGTGCGGTTCGTGCAGGTTTGGAGCGGGAACGACAACGGCTTCCCGCGGCGGAACTGGGACAGCCACGAGGACATCAAGCGCGACCACGGTCCGCTGGCGGCGGGCATGGCGCGCGGGGCGTCGGCGCTCATCCAGGACTTGAAGCGGCTGGGGCTACTCGACGACACCATCGTGCTGTGGACCACCGAGTTCGGGCGGATGCCGAGCAGTCAGGGCGGGAAGGGCCGCGACCACAACCCGTACTGCTTCACCAACTGGCTGTGCGGCGGCGGGGTGAAGGGCGGCATCAGCGTGGGGCCATCGGACGAGTGGGGGTACAAGCCGGCCGACCGCAAGAACCCGACCGAGGTGTACGACCTGCACGCGACCATCCTGCACCTGCTCGGCATCGACCACGAGAAGCTGACCGTTCGGCACAACGGCATCGACCGCCGGCTGACGGACGTCCACGGGCACGTGGTGAAGGAATTGATCTGACCGGGATCGCGGGCGTCCCGCCCGCGGTTTGAATGCGGGCGGGACGCCCGCGCTCCCGGTCGATCGACGAACGCGAACACATTCACTTTGATGACCGCGCGGCACCCGCTCGGCACCGCGCCCCGGCGGGTCTTGCACCCGCCCGAGGGTGCCCCTGTAGATTTTGGCACGGGGTTTCGGGTATGGTTGTTGCAGACCTGACACCCCCACCGGAGGGGCACGGATGCCGACACTCACCATCGAGTACCAGACGGACTCCGAACGGCTGATGCTCGAACAGGCCGTCGCCCACGTGCAGGCGATGACCCACCTGGCCCTCGACGCCCCGCACGGCACCGTCCTGGCCGCCTGCGAATCCCTCGCCCTGACCGACGGCCGCCGACTCGTCCGCGACCACCTGGCCGCCGCCCTCCAACTCCGCGCCGACGCCACCGACGCCCAAAAAAAGCCGACGAGCGGACGAAGGGGCGACGCCCCCGCTGGCTCCTGACCGCCCTCGGACCGGTTCGCCGCACCGCCAGTACCGCACCACCCGCGACGGCGGGTTCTTCCCGGCCGACCCCACCCTGGGCGTGGACGGGTTCGTCACCCCCGCCGCCGAGCGGATGGCCGTGTTCGCCGGCGCGCGGGACTCGTTCGCCCGCGCCCAGTCCGCCCTCCGCGAGTTGTGCGGGTGGACGCTCGACGACGAGGGCATCCGTCAACTCACCCACGCCGCCGCCCGCCGCGCCACCGCCACCCGCGACACCCGTCCCCCCGCCGCCGAGTTCGCCCCCACTCCCGAATCCCCCACCCCGATCGAGGTGGGCATCGATGCCGGCAAGGTGAACACCGACACCGGCTGGCGGGACGTGAAGGTGGCTGTGTTCGCCGCCCGCGAGGCGGGCGAGCCGGCCTCGTTGGCCGACTGGGACCGGCGGGAACTGCCGCCCCCGACGGCCTGATCGGTGGTGGCGGCCGTCGAGGAGGCGAGTGAGTTCCGTGGGCGGGTGCGGGCGGAAGCGGACCGCCTGCGGGTGACGAGTGCGGCCGACGTGACGGTGCTCGGGGACGGGGCGGAGTGGATCTGGCACCTGGCGGCGGACGTGTTCCCGCAGGCGGGCGGGGTGTTGGACGCGGACCACGCGATCGAGCACCTGGCGAACGCGGTGGCCGGGGTGTGGGGGGACGGGACGGGGGCGACGGCCGAGCGGGTGGCGAGCGGTCGGGTGGCGTTGTTGGGCGGGGGGAAGGTGGGCATCGAGGGGTGGATCGGGGAACGGTTCGGGGAGTTGCCGGCGGAGTCGGACGGGGAGCCGCTGCGGGCGCTGGCGGCGTACCTGCTGAAGCACCCGACGCGGCTGGACTACGCCGGGCGGCTGGCGGTGGGTCGGAGCATCGGGAGCGGGCTGGTGGAGGGGGCGATCAAACAGGTGGTGAACCGGCGGTTGAAACAGTCGGGGGCGAAGTGGCGGGTGTGGCACGTCGGCCCGCTGGTCGAACTGGTGGCCCTGCTCGACACGCCCGACTGGAACGCCCTGTGGACGGCCGCGTAACTCGCGTGCCAAAGACCCACCCGCCAAAATCTCCAGGGGCACCCCGCCCGGGGGTGCGCCAAAGTTCTCTGGCACTTTTGGGCGAGATGGGCGATCGAGGTGCTTTCTCCGGCAGGGTGCCTAATGGCCAGCACGATCGTTCCCGATACCGACTTCCAACGCTTCGTTGTCGAGCAGGCCCTGGCCTTGGCCCGCGAGATGGAGTCCACGGCGGCGGCCGCCGCACCACAGGGCAAGGTTTTGGATCGCTGCGAGGGGTTGCTCCTGACCCGTGGCCGGGAGTTCCTTCTCCAGACGCTTCAAGCGATGGCCCAGAACACGGCCGACGAGGTGGTGAAAAAAAAGAGTTCGCCCGTACCTGCGACTGCGGCCACCGCCTGCGACACAAAGGGCCAGCCTCCCGCTCGGTCGTGACGGCCTTGGGGTCGATCACCGTGAAGCGGGTCTCTTTCACCTGCTTTGCTTGCCGCCTGGGTCGACATCCCGCCGATCTCCCGTTGGGTCTGGACGGCTATCTCACCACGCAGGCGTTGCGGCTGGTCTGCCTGGCCGGCGGGCAACGCTCCTTCGCCAACGCCGAGCTGCTGTTGAAGGAACTTTGTGGCTGGCACGTCAGCGATGAACGCATCCGCCAAGCCTGCCACGCCGAGGCGGATCACATCGCCGCGTGGCGTGCCGAGCGACCCGTTGTGCCGGGAGCCAAGAGTCCGCCCAACGAGTTCCAGGTCGACGCGACCAAGGTGAACACCTTTGGTGGCTGGCGGGACATGAAAATCGGCGTCTTTGCCTGGCGTCCGTGCGGTCGGCCAGCCACGCCCGAGCAATGGGACCAACGCCTGGTGCCGAAGCCGACGCCGCGCTTGGCGTTCGCGGCGATTGAAGAGATCGACCTGTTCGCACCGCGTTGGGGCGTGTGGGCCGGTCGGCTGGGGCTGGGGTCGTTCGAGTCGTTGCATGTCCTGGGTGATGGGGCCGAGTGGATCTGGAACGCGGCGGCGGACCAGTTCCCCGGCGACCGGGGAACGCTCGACTTCTTCCATGCCGGCGAACACCTGGCGGCGACGGCCAGGACGTTGTTTGGAGAAGGCACGGTCCGCCAGCAGACATGGTTCCAAACCGCCCGGAACGCCTTGCTGGAAGACGGCTGGTACGGCATCCAGGAACACATCGGCCGGACGCTGTGCGAGTCGACCGTGAACGAAACGGGCCGCACCGCCATCGACCAGTTGGTGGTCGATCTGGCCAACCATTCGCAGCGGTTGAACGACCGCCACCGTCTGGCCTGCGGCTTGCCCATTGGCAGCGGACTGATCGAAGGGGCTTGCAAGCAGGTCATCGGCAAACGGATGAAGCAAACGGGTGCCCGCTGGACGGTGGCCAACGCCAACCGCATGGCCGAACTGTGTTGCCTCACCTACTCAGGACAGTGGAACGAATACTGGCTCGCTGCATGACCGCCAGAATCCGTTGGCGCACCCCCCGCCCGAGTTGGCGTTGACACCCCGGCGGCAACCCGGATACTCGTCTGCCCACATTCCGCCCCGCCGCGCCAGCGGCCGGGCGGCTCACGGACGAGACCGTTGCATGAACCTGTTGCAGGACGCACCCGGTGCCCGCCGCCGGCCCCCGACCGCGGACCACCCCGCCCACGGGGTGCCGGCCGACCCACAAATGTTCGCGCCGGTCGTGTCCGTTTGTATCGCCAACTGGAACTGCCGCGACCTGTTGCGGAAGTGCTTGCTCTCGCTCTTCGCCCAGGACCAGGGCGTGCCGTTTGAAGTGGTGGTTGTGGACAACGCCTCCGCCGACCGAGCCGCCGACATGGTGGCCGCCGAGTTCCCGCAGGTGAAGCTGCTCCGCAACTCGGAGAACGTCGGGTTCAGCCGGGCGAGCAACCAAGCGGCGGCCCTATCTCGCGGCGAGTACCTGTTCTTCCTGAACAACGACGCCGAGGTGTCGCCGTTCGCCCTGCTCGAGTTCACCTCCTTCGCCGACGCGCACCCGCACGTGGGCATGATCGGCCCGCGGCTGACCGGCACCGACGGGCACGACCAGATCTCCTACCGCCGCCGGCCGACACTCGCGGCGCTGTTCCACCGCGTGAGTTTGCTCCGCTGGACCGGCCTGTTCCGCAAGGCGTACTACCGCTACCGCCGCGACACGTTCGACCCGACCGGCGTGCGGCCGGTGGAGATGCTCATGGGGGCGGCCGTGTTCCTGCCGCGGGCCGCGTTCTTGGCGGCCGGCCGGTGGGACGAGGCGTACCGCTTCGGGGTGGAAGACCTGGACCTGTCGGCCCAGGTGGGGCGGCGGGCGGAGGTGGTGTACGTCAGCCACGTGCGGGTGCTGCACCACGGGCGGGTGAGCAGCCGGGCGAACATCGGGTTCGCCGCCCCGAACGTGGCCGTCGGGTACGTCCGCTACTTCCGCAAGTCGGGCGCGAGCGGGGCGGCGCTGTTCGCGTACAAGCTGCTGGTCACACTCGACACCCCCGTGCAACTGGCCGGCAAGCTGATTCAGGCGGGCGTGCGGCGGGCGTGCGGGAAGCGGGAGAAGGCGGGCAAGAGCCTGCTGGCCGCCCGCGGGCTATGGCACTTCCTGCGGCGGGAACTGGGGCGGTTCTGGGTGGCATAGCCGAAAGTCGGGCGGGCCGAGCGGGTCCGGAACGGACCGCAAGCCCCGCCGTCTTGGAGCCGGGAACGCAGTGACCGGGTGATTTGTTAACCCCGTCACAGCG
>JANNQE010000418.1:0-3665 GCA_031441625.1 Planctomycetia bacterium | reverse complement strand
ACAGCGCACGGTGTGATCTTGACCAAACTGGGCGGGATCGGCAAACCTCGGCGGCGTGTTGTTGCCGACAGGAGGTTTCCGCATGGACGTGGCCCAGATCCGAGCCCTCAAACCCCGGCTGGACGACGACCTGGCTCGGTTCGCCGACGGCTTCGCGCGGTGCGACACCCGCGAGCACCTGGCCGTCGACGTCCACGGCCAGTTCTCCGACCTGGCCCAGAAGAGCGTCGAGCCGATGGCCCTGGCCGCCGGCCTCCCGCCCCGCACCCTCCAGGAGTTCCTCGCCCGGGACAAGTGGGACGAGAACGCGGTGCGGCAGCGGGTGCACCAGATCGTCGCTCGCGACCACGTCGGCCCGCACAGCGTCGGCCTCATCGACGAGACCAGCGACACGAAGAAAGGCGTGAAGACGCCCGGCGTGCAGCGGCAGTATCTGGGCTGCGTCGGCAAGCAGGACAACGGCATCGTCACGGTTCACCTGAGGTACGCCGCCGGCCACTTCCACACCCTGCTCGACGGCGAGCTGTTCCTGCCCGAGCGTTGGTCGGACGACCGCCCGCGGTGCCGGGCGGCGGGGATTCCGGACGCGGTGGTGGACCGGCCGAAGACCGACATCGCCCTCGAACTGTACGACCGCGCCGTCGCGCACGGGGTCCGCTTCGCGTGGCGGACGTTCGACGAGTGGTCCGCCACCAAGCCGGCGTTCCTGCGGGCGCTCGACGCCCGCGGGCAGACGTTCGTGGGGGAGGTGCACCGGGAGGTCGCGGCATGGACGAAGAAGCCGCGGGTGACGGCACGGCGGTCTCGCCGGGGGAGCCGCGGTCGCTCCCGTCGCACCCCGCGAGTGGCGGCGGGCAGTCCCAAGCCGATGACGGTGGGCGACATGCTGCGGGACCACCCGCCGCGGCGGGATGCGGAGTGGGTGCGGGATCGGGTGAAGGACGGCGAGAAGGGGCCGATGGTGTGGGAGGCGAAGTCGATCCCGATCGACCCCAAGAACGAGGACGGCCTGCCCCAGAGGACCTACCACCGGATCGTGGCGCGGAACGTGTTGGCCCCGGACGAGGTGAAGTCCTTCGTGAGTAACGCCCCGCTCACGACGCCGCGGACGACGCTCTTGCTCGTGGCCTTCTCGCGGTGGCGGGTGGAGAAGAGCCAAGCAGACTACCCCTCAAGCAGGAGGTGGGTCGGCGACTGGCGGATCGGTTACCATCGACGTGACGGCGTTGCTCGCACTGGCCACGTGGTGCCGGCAGCGCCTGGACGACTCCACCGGAGGAACCGCATGTCCGACACCACCCGACGCCCCGCGCCCCCCCGCGCCTGACGCCGACAGCGGCATCGACGAACGAGCCGCCGCCGGTGTGGGCGCATCTGCCCGCCGACCGACAGAAGCAACTCCACGAACTCCTCGGTCAGCTCCTCGCCCGACTCCACGCGGCCAACGCCCGCAAGGAGGTCGGCCATGAGTGAACCACTCCGCTCCCACAAGCTCCGGCCCTGGCACCTCGACCGCGTGGCCGTCGTCTACGTCCGCCAGTCGACCCCGCAGCAGGTGCTCGACCACCGCGAGTCGACTGCTCGGCAGTACGCCCTGGCCGACCGGGCCGTGGCCCTCGGATGGACCCGCGATCGCGTCACCACCATCGACGACGACCTGGGCAAGAGCGGCCAGTCGATCGAGGGCCGGCCCGGCTTCCAGCGGCTGTTGGCTGAGGTCGCCCTCGACCACGTCGGGCTGATCCTCGGGTTGGAGATGAGCCGACTGGCCCGCTGTTGCAAGGACTGGCATCAACTGCTGGAGTTGTGCGGTCGGTACCGAGTTCTGCTGGCCGACGCCGACGGCGTGTACGACCCGACCGACCATTCGGATCGCCTTCTCCTGGGTCTGCACGGGGTCATGAACGAGGCCGAGCTTCACGTCCTCAAGCAACGGATGTATCAGGGGAAGTTGAACAAGGCCCGCCGCGGCGAGTTGCTCGGCCTCCCACCGATCGGCTACCTCCGCGTCCCGACCGGCGAGTGGGTGATCGATCCGGACGAGCAGGTGCAGGCCGTGGTCCGGCTGATCTTCGACCAGTTCGACCGCGAGGCCACGATGCACGGGCTGCTCCGCTCCCTCGTGCACCACCAGATCCGCATCCCGGTTCGAGTGGCTGGCGGCCCGAACAAGGGGCAGTTGGAGTGGCGTCGGCCGAACCGGGCCACGTTGCAGAATCTGCTGCGTCACCCGAGCTACGCCGGGGCGTACCGATTCGGGCACCGGCCGACTGACCCGCGGAAGAAGCAGCCGGGGCGGCCGAACACCGGGAAGTTGATCCGCCGCCCCGAGGACTGCCTGGTGCTCATCCGCGACCGGCTGCCGGCGTACATCACGTGGGACCGGTTCGAGACCAACCAGAAGCGGCTGAGTGCGAACCGCAACTTGCCAGCGACGCCCGGCGCGCCGCGGAACGGTCCGGCGGTGCTGGCCGGGTTGGTCCGCTGCGGGCGGTGCGGGCGACGCCTGGTCGTGCGGTACTCGGGGCCGAAGAACCGCCCGACGTACACCTGCACCCGTGGGTCGGCCGACTACGGCGAGCCGTTGTGCCAGGGGCTCTCGAATGGGAGCGCCCTGGACGAGTTGGTCGCCCAGCAACTACTGGCCGCCGTCCAACCGGCGGCCCTGGAAGCGAGCCTGGCGGCGGTGGCCGGGGTCGAGCGACAGCGGGCGGAGTTGACGCGGCAGTGGCAACTGCGGCGGGAGCGGGCGGCCCTCGCGGTGGATCGGGCGGCCCGGCAGTACCAGGCGTGCGAGCCGGAGAACCGGCTGGTGGCTCGCGAACTCGAGCGCCGGTGGGAGGATGCACTGAAGGCCAAGAGGCAGCTCGACGACGAGTACGATCGGTTCGTGCGGGGTGCCCCGGCCGAACTGAGTGACACCGCGCTGTCATCGATCCGGGCGTTGGCGGCCGACCTGCCGGCGGTCTGGTCGGCGGCGACCACGACCCCGGCCGACCGTCAGCGGATCGCTCGACTGCTACTGGAACGGGTGGTTCTCACGGTGGACAAGTCGAGCGAGCGGGTGGACGTGATGCTGCACTGGGTCGGCGGGACGGTCCGCCCGCACACCATCACCCGACCGGTGACGCGGTACAGCCAGCAGTCGGACTACCCGCGGCTGGTGGCGCGACTGCGGGAGTTGTGCACCGGGCGGCTCAACTCGGCCGGCATCGCCCAACGGCTGAACGCCGAGGGGTTCTGTCCGCCGAAGCGAACGAACCGGTTCACCGCGGAGATGGTCCTGCGGTTGACGACCCACCTGGGGTTGGCCCGCCGCCAGCGGCACGGGAGTTCGGCGGGGCTGGGACCGGACGAGTACCGGCCGATGGGCCTGGCCCGGCGGCTGGGAATCAGCCGGGACACCGTCCGGCGATGGCTCCGCGCCGGGTGGCTGAACCTGCGGCGGGACGAGGATGGGCATCATGTGATCTGGGCGGACGCGGGTGAACTCCGCCGACTGCGCGAACTCCATCACCTCCCGCGGACGTGGGCCAACAAGACGCGTCTGGCAAAGCTGAAGAAGCCAAAACCGCGGCCGGCGCGGTAAACTCCGATTGGCCCGGTTGCCGGCCGACCGGGCCACCCCACCACCACCTTCGGAGGCAATATGGCTGTGCCATCGA
>JANNQE010000417.1:0-10248 GCA_031441625.1 Planctomycetia bacterium | reverse complement strand
GGTCGAACAGCTCCCGTCTGGGAGGGTGAGGCCCGACATGGAACCGGGAACGCTGTGACCGGGTGGCAAACAACACACCCGGACACTGCGTTCCCGGTTCCATTGGTGATTCGTCGTCGGGCCTCGCTCCCGCTCCGCGGTCGCTCGACCACGACCTACATTCTTCGCACCACGATCACCCGCACGTCGGCCACGTTGGTGCCGGTCGACCCGGTGCGGATCAGCCCGCCGCAGCGGTCGAAGAACGGGTACGCATCGTGGCGGGCGAGCGCTTCACTTGCATCGTCCAGCAGTGTACTCTCGTCGGCCACCGCGCCGGCGGCGTCGGTCGGGCCGTCCTCGCCGTCGGTGCCGCCGCTCAGCACGGCCACGCCGATCATGCCATCTCGCCCGAGATGGTGAAGCATTGCCAGCGTGAACTCCTGATTCCGCCCGCCCTTGCCCGGATTCGCCCCGAGCATGACAGTCGTTTCCCCGCCGATCAGGATGCACGCCGGTGCTGCCAGCGGTTCGCCCCGCTCGCGGATGTTCCGCACGATGCCCGCCGCCACCGCCGCCACGTCCTTCGTTTCACCTTCGACGAACGGCCCCAGGTCGAGCACGCGGTAGCCGAGTTGCTCGGCCGTGCGGCGAGTGGCGGACAAGGCCAGGGCGTTGTTGCCGATGACGCGATTCTCGACGTGTGGCGGCAGCACCTTCGGCGTGTCAGGAATGACACCCTCGCAGCCATGTTGAATGTGCGCCGTCACGTCGGGCGGGCAGCGATCCCACAGGTCGAACTTCTCCAACGTGCGTTTCGCGTCGGCGAAGGTGGTGGGGTCGGGGGCGGTGGGGCCGGAGGCGATCACATCCAGCGGATCACCCACGACATCCGAGACGATGAGCGACACGAGCCGCCGGCCGCGGAACGCCTCGGCCAGCCGCCCGCCCTTCACCCGCGACAGGTGCTTCCGCACGCAGTTCATCTCGCCGATGGTCGCCCCGCTCGCGTGCAGCAGCTTCGTGACGGCGAGCTTGGATTCGAGCGACATGCCTTCGACGGGGCACGGCAGCAGCGCCGACCCGCCGCCGGAGATGAGACAAAGCGCGGTGTCGTCGGGGCCGGCCGTTGCCAGCAGGCGGAGCATTTCTTCAGCGCCCGCCACGCCTTCCGGTGTGGGGAAATTGGAACCGGCCGGGCGTGCGGGGTGCAGGCGGATGTGACGCAACGGGGTGGTGCAATCGGCGGGGACGTTCACCACTCCTTCGACTTGCGGCAGCACTTCCTCCACGCCCGCGGCCATCTCCGCGCCGGCCTTACCACACCCGACCACGATCACCCGCCCCGACAGGCCGAGCGCCCGCACCGCCGCGGCCACGAGCGAGCGCGGTTGCACGGCGGCAACGGCCGACCGCCAGATGGCCAGGGCATCCGCACGCAGGGTCATGGTGTGTGCCAGTGGGAGTGAGCGACCCCACCCCCGCCGGGGAACTGCGTTCCCCCCGGCAACCCCTCCCCAAGGGGGTGTGGGGGGCAGTTGCCACCCACCACAAGGGTGAGGGGTGTTGGGTGGCTGGGTGATTGCGAAATGGCCAGCTCCTTTCACCCCTCCCCGCTGGGGAGGGGTCGCCACCCGAGCGGAGCGAGGGTGGCGGGGGTGGGGTGACGGTGACAGTTGGCACACTCGGCCGCGTCGGCGGCCGCAGGTGGTAGGCGATGCTGTACGCCCGGCTGAACCCGTGTGTGCTCACCACCTCCTCGTAAAAGATCCCCTCGCCCTTGTAGCCGGGGGTGGTGCGGTGGGCGGTGTGCCGCTTCTTGGGAATCGAGCCGAGCGACAGGTAGTGCGGCATGGGAGAGCCTCCGCGGGTCAATGCATCGTAGGCCAGCGGAGACGGTTCTTGTAGGGCAGGGCGTCTTCGCAACTCGGGGCAGGATGGTCAGCGTCTGATCTCGCACCTCGGCAACGCTTTCTGGAGTTCCTTGACCCCGGCGTTCGTCACCTCGGTACGGCGGAGGTTGAGGGAGGTCAGGTTCTTGAAGGCGGCCAGTTCCTTCAGACCCGCGTTCGTCACCCGCGTGTCCTCCAAGTTGAGTGAGCTGAGATTCTTGAGCGGGGCCAGTACCTTCACGCCGGCGTCCGTCACCTGCGTCCCGAACAAGCCGAGGGAGGTGAGGTTCGTGAGGGTGGCCAACTCCTTCACCCCGGCGTCCGTCACCGGCGTCCCGGTCCCGCCCAAGTACAGGTGGGTGAGGGTCTTGAGGGCGGCCAGTTCCTTCAGCCCGGCGTCCGTCACCTTCTCACCACCCAGACTGAGCGTGGTGAGGCCCTTCAGCGGGGCCAGATCCTTCACCTTGGCGCCCGTCACATCCGTGTAACTCAGGTCGAGAGAAGTGAGGTTCTTGAGCAGGGCCAGTTCCTTCAGCCCGGCGTCCGTCACCTTCGTGCCAGACAGGTCGAGGGAGGTCAGGTTCTTGAGGGCGGCCAACTCCTTCAGCCCCACGTCGGTCACCCGCGCGTTGAGCAAGTTGAGGGTGGTGAGGCCGGTGAGCGAGGCCAGTTCCTTCAGCCCGGCGTCCGTCACCGGCGTGCCGATCCTGAATTCCGCGCTCAAGTTGAGGGTGGTGAGGCCGGTGAGCGGGGCCAGCTCCTTCAGCCCGGCGTCCGTCACCTGCGTGTTGCTCAGGACAAGGGTGGTGAGGTTTTTGAGCGGGGCCAGTTCCTTCAACCCGGCGTCCGTCACCGGCGTCCAAGACAGGTCGAGGGTGGTGAGGTTCTTCAACGCGGCCAACTCTTTCAGCCCGGTGCCCGTCACCTGCGTCTCGTTCAAATTGAGGGATGTGAGGTTCTTGAGGGCGGTCAGCCCCGTCATCCCGGCGTCCGTCACCCCATGGCATCCGGACAGGCTGAGGGCGGTGAGCCTCTTGAGGGCGGCCAACTCCTTCAGGTCGGCGTCGCTCACCTGTGCGTAGTTCAGGGTGAGGGATGTGAGGTTCTTGAGGGCGGCCAGCTCCTTCAGGTGGGCGTCCGTCACCTCAACGTATCCCAGGGTTACCCCGACCACCGGTTTGCCGTCCTGTTTGTCATCTCGGGTGACCGTGCCGCGGAGTACCTCGACCAGTTTCACCGCCTTGTCCTCGGCGTCGTCGGCCCGCGCCGAGGCGAAACCCATGAGAAGAGCGGTGAGAACAACGGCCGACAGGCGGTTCATGGGAGGCCCTCTTGTGTGGTGAGATGGGAGTCGCGGCGACTACTTCCCAGTCAACTCCTTCGCCAACCCTTCCGCATCGTACAGCTTCCGCAGCGCTTCCAACACCGCCCGCGAATGGACGGCGACGTGCCGGGCCTGCACCTCGGTGTACACGAAGTTCCGCACCAACCCGTGCCGGTTGCGATCGAAGTTGATGCCCACCAACTCCCCTTCCCTGTTCAACACCGGCGACCCGCTGTTGCCGCCGATGGTGTCGGCCGTGCTCACGAAGTCGAACGGCGTCTTCAGGTCGAGCTTGTCCTTCCCCTTCACCCACCGCTCGGGCAGTTCGAACGGCTCGCGGTTCTTCATCGCCGCCGCCCGGTCGAACGCGCCGGCGAACGTGGTGTGGAACGGCAGCGTCTGGCCGTCCACCTCGTACCCCTTCACCACGCCGAACGCCAGCCGCAGGGTGAAGGTGGCGTCGGGGGCGACCGTCTTGCCGAGCGCGGCGAACCGCAGCTTGGCGATCTCCGAGTACGCCTGCCGCTCAACTTCCTCCACCTCGTCCTCGTACCGTTTGCGGAGCTTGCGGGCGTCGGCGTCGATGGCCTTCGCCAGCAGGATCATCGGGTCTTTGCTCTCGGCGATCAGCTTCGGCTCGGCCACCAGCTTCTTCCGCACTTCGGGGTCGTACAGAGTGCTGTTCACCAGTTCGTCGGCGCGCTTCGCGGGGTTCTTGCCGGCCAGCACGAGCTTCACGGTCGGGTGTTCGCCGCCCAGGTTTTCGGCCAGGAACGTGAGCGACGCTTGCAGCTTCGCCCGCTCCAGGTTCTTCTCGATGGGGGCCGGGCTGAACAGGCCGAACTTGAGCGAATCGAGGTTGGTGCTGCGGTACTCCCGCAACCGATCCGGCGACTTCTTCGGCAGTTCGTCGGCCAGCCGCACGCAGTGCCGGGCGATGACGAACAGGTCGGAGTAGAAGGCGTGGCCGGTCTCGATCAGTAGGTGTTCCTTTTCGAACGTGTGGTACGTCTTCTGCACTTCGGCGATCTTCTTTTTTACCGCCTCGTACTGCTGCTCGAACAGCTCTCTGCCGAACCGCGCGTTGGCGGGAGCCTTGTCGAGCAACGCTTGCGACAGGCTGAACTCCTGCCTTTCCTTCTGTTTCAAAATGTCCGGGTCGAGCAGCCCCTGGATTTGCCCGCTGAACGCCTTGCGTGCGTTGGCCACGCTGTGCAACGCTGTCGCCGCCTGCCGCCGCTGCTCCGGCCCCTGGTCGCCGTACTGCGTGAGGGCGGCTTCGAGCGTCCGCAATCGGTACAGGGTGTACGGCAACGTGAAATCGCGACGGTGCTTCAATTTGTCGAGCGTTTCGAGGCGATTGGTGGTGCCGGGGTGCCCGGTCACGAACACCACGTCGTTCTCCTTCGGGCCGACCTCGCTCCACTTGAAGTAGTGGTCGCACTTCACCGGCTTGTCGTTCTCGTACGCGCGGAAGAAGGCGAAATCCAGCCCGTGCCGCGGGTACTCGAAGTTGTCCACGTCCCCGCCGAACGCCGCGATGCCCTGCTCCGGGGCGAACACCAGCCGCACGTCAGTGTACTTTTTGTAGCGGTACAGGTGGTACGCCCCGCCCTGGTAGAGCGTCACCACATCACTCCGTAGCCCCGTCTTCGTCAGGCTCTCGTTCTCGATGTCGGTCATGACCGCCCGGCGTGCGGCGGCGGCCTCGGCCGGCTTCAGGTCCGCCTTCACCGCCGCGTTCACCTTCGCCGTCACGTCCTCGATGCTCTGCAACACGTTCAGTTCCAGGTCGGGGCACTTGGCCTCGTCCTTGCGGTCCTTCGCGTAGAAGCCGAGGGCGAACAGGTCGCGGTCCTTCGTGCTCAGCTTCTGGAGCGCATCCGCCGCGATGTGGTGGTTCGTCACGATCAGCCCGTCCGCGCTCACGAACCCGCCGCTGCCCCCGCTGTTGAACCGCACGTTCGCCTTCATCGCCCGTTCCAGCCACGGGTCGGTCAGGTCGAACTGGTGCTTCTGCTTGAGCAGTTCCTTGGGCGGGTCGTTCAGCAGCCACATGCCTTCGTCGGACCGGCCGAGCATGGGTGTACTCACGAGCAGGGCGAGGGCGAGCAGGGCGACGGGACGCATGGCGCGGCCTCGGGAGAGTGAGAGAGTGATTGTAGCGGAAGACCCGCCCCGGCCGTGGGGTGTCCGGTCGTCGCCTCGCCACTACTCTCAGTGAACGGCACCCGCCCGCCGTGGTTGTGAGTCTCAAATGTCCACTCCGCTCCGGATCGCCGTCGTCAGCACCCCGCGGTCGGGCAACACGTGGCTCCGCCGCCTGCTCCAGGCGGTGTACGGCGTCCAGGAGGTGGCCGTTCACCAGTTGGCCGACGACGACTGGGAGCGGCTGCCGGCGGAGGTGGCCCTTCAACTGCACTGGCCGCGGACGCCGGAGTTCGTGGACAAACTCACCCGGCACGGGTTCCGGGTGCTCACCCTCGCCCGCCACCCGCTCGACGTGCTCGTCTCCATCCTGCACTTCTCGTGGTACGAGCCGGAGACGCGGAACTGGCTGCTGGGCGAAGGGGGCAACGAGGACGGGCTGCGGGCGGCCATGCCGCGGAGCCGCACGTTCGTGGACTACTGCACCGGCCCGCGGGCGGCGGCCCTGCTGAACGTGACCGCCGACTGGTGGGGGCGGCCGGAGGTGGTCAGCCTGCGGTACGAGGACGCGGTGGCCGACCCGCTCGCCGCCTGCGGGGTGCTGGCCGAGCGGTTCGGCCCGCCCCGCTGCCCCGACCTGACGGCGGCGGTGGAGGGCTGTTCGCTCGCCGCCTCCCGCCGCGGCAGTCAGAACAACCACTTCTGGAAGGGCCAGCCGGGGCTGTGGCGGGAACTGCTGCCGGCGGCCGAGGCGAACGACATCCTGGCGGCCGTGCGGCCGGCGTGCGAGCGGCTGGGGTACGCGGCCGACCCCGACCCGGCGCTCACCCCCGCCGCCGCCGACGCCGCCTGGGTGCGGTACGCCGGGCAGGAACTGGCCGACACGGTGCGGCGGAACCTGGAGGGGTTCAACACCGAGATGAACCGCGTCCACCGGGCCGTCGCCGACGAGCACACCGCGAAACTGGCCATGACGGCCGAACGCGACGCCGCCCGGCAGGAGTTGGCCGAACTCATCGCCGCGCTCACCGACCGGAGGTCTGTCACCCCCGACGCCCCCCCGCCGGCCATGCGGAAGCACCTGGGCGAGTCCGCCGCCCGCATCGAGCGACTCTACTCGCTGCAAGGCTTCTCGGTCAACCTGGCCCTGTTCGTGCAGCGGCTCCGGGACCGTCTCGGTGGGAGGAAGGTGGCACGCGGGTGACGCCGATTTCAACGCGGAAGGACGCGGATCAGACAGACGAGATCCTGTACAATCTGCGTTCAGCCGCGGTCCGACCCGCGTGCCGCTTGTCTTGAACTCACGGTCGCCCGCCATGCTCGCCAAATTGCGGTCGTTCGCGCTCGTGGGCATCGACGCGGTGCCGGTGTCGGTGGAAGTCGATAGCAGCGGCGGCACCGCCAAGATCATCCTCGTCGGGTTGCCCGAACTGGCCGTGCGGGAGAGCGTCCACCGCATCGAGCGGGCGCTGGCGAACCTCGGGTACGCCCGCCCCACGGGGCGCGTCATCATCTCGCTCGCCCCGGCCGACCTGCGGAAGGAGGGCGGCGCGTTCGACATGCCGATCGCCCTGGGCATCCTCGTCGCCACGCGGCAACTCACGCCCGAACAGCTCGCCGACTTCGCCACCGCCGGGGAACTCGCGCTCGACGGCAGCGTGCGGCCGGTGAAGGGGTGCCTGAGTTTGGCGATGGCCGCCCGCGATCAGGGCATCAAGAAGCTGATCGTGCCGGCCGAGAACGCCCGCGAGGCGGCCGTCGTCACCGAAGTGGAGGTGTACGGCGTCACCAGCTTGGCCGAGGCGTTCGGCATCATCAGTGGGGCGGTGGAGGTCGATCCGGTGTCGCCGGGCATCGCCGAGATCGAGGCGAAGCTGAACCGCTACCCGGTGGACTTCGCCGACGTGCGGGGGCAGGAGTACGCGAAGCGGGCGATGGTGGTCGCCGCCGCCGGCGGGCACAACGTGCTGCTGCTGGGTAGCCCTGGCAGCGGCAAAACGATGCTCGCCCGGCGGCTGCCCAGCATCCTCCCGCCGCTCACCACGAACGAGAGCCTGCAAACCACCCGCATTTATTCGGCCGTCGGTCGGCTGCCGGCGGGCGAATCGCTCATGAGCACCCGCCCGTTTCGCAGCCCGCACCACACGATTTCGGATGCGGGAATGGTGGGAGGTGGAACGATCCCCGCACCGGGCGAAATCACGCTCGCTCACTACGGCGTGTTATTCCTGGACGAGTTGCCGGAGTTCAACCGCCGCAGTCTGGAGTGCCTGCGCCAGCCGCTGGAAGAGGGCGTCGTCACCATCAGCCGGGCGGCGAGCCAGGCGACGTTCCCGGCCGACTTCATCCTGTGTGCGTCGATGAACCCGTGCCCGTGCGGGTATCTGGGTGACGCCAAGCACCAGTGCAAGTGCAACCCGATGGCGGTGGAAAAGTACCTCGGCCGCATCAGCGGGCCGCTGCTCGACCGGATCGATTTACACATCGAAGTGCCGGCCGTGCCCTACGAGGAGTTGAGCAAGAAGGCCGACGGCACCAGCAGCGGCATCATGCGAGAGCAGGTACTAGCCGCCCGCAAGGTGCAAGACGAGCGGTTCGTCGGCGGGGGCATCACGAACGCGCGGATGGGCACGCGGCAACTCCGCGAGCACTGCGAACCCGACGCCGACGGCCGCCAGCTCATCGCCGCCGCGATGGACGACTTGGGATTGTCGGCCCGCGCGCACGACCGCATCTTGCGGGTGAGTCGCACGATTGCCGACCTGGAAGGCAGCCCCCGCGTGACCGCCGACCACATCGCCGAAGCCATTGGGTACCGCACGCTCGACCGCAAGCTGTGGAAGAGTTGAACCGCCTCTTGTAGGGCGGGTCGAGCGTGCGGAACTGCTTCGGGGCGAGGAGTTGGATGGCTTTCATGTGCGGTTCTTGTTAGCCCGACGCGCGAGCGAGGGGCAAGCCACCTTTCTTAAGAAGTCGACGGCTGGAAGTCAGGGAATCGACACATTTGGCTTGGGGATGCGGTACAGGCGAACGCCAGGAGCGAGCGGGAACTCAGCCCAGCCTCGCACCATAAGCCCAACCTCGTCCCCGCGACGAGCCACGTCCAGCAACTCCATGAACCGTTCCAACCCGCCCACGACCCCCTTGCACAGCGGGCGGTCGGCCACGGCCGCCACTCGATCGCCCGGCCACACCTCGTCGCACTCCACTCGGCCGCAGAGGATGGTCCCCTTCGCCCGCATGACGTGCTCGGCCGTCAGCAGGAGAACTGCCCCGTCAGGCAGCACGTCAATTGGCCCGGTGTGGACCTCGCCCATCGGTGCGCCTCCGCCGCCGAACAGGTGACAGTATGTGCAAAGCTCGCTGCGCGTCGGAAGCGTGGTTCGCCCCTCGCTCGCGCGTCGGGCTAACAGGTGGTAGTCCAATGCTTGCCGGGTGTCGGATGAGGTGTGGCCGCTACGCGACCACTTTCTTCACCACCTTCCCGGCTACGTCTGTCAGCCGATACCGCCGGCCGTTGTGCAGGTACGTCAGCTTCTCGTGTTCCATGCCCAGCAGATGCAAGAGGGTGGCGTGGAAGTCGTGCGTGTCCACCTTGTCCACGGCCGCCTTGAAGCCGACTTCGTCGGTCTCGCCGTAGCTGACGCCGCCCTTCACCCCGCCGCCGGCCAGCCAGACGGTATTCGCGTGAGGGTTGTGGTCGCGGCCCGGCTTCGCCCCCGGCTGACTGATCGGCAACCGCCCGAACTCGCCCGCCCAGACCACCAGCGTGGAATCCAGCAACCCCTTCGCCTTCAGGTCGGACAGCAGCGCCGCGACGGGCCGATCCGTCTCGTCGGCGAACCCCTGGTGGTTGCCCTGGATGTCGCTGTGCCCGTCCCAGCTCAGTTGGTTGTCCATGCCGCCGCTGTAGATCTGCACGAACCGCACGCCCTTCTCGACCATCCGCCGGGCCGTCAGGCACTGCTTGGCGAAGTGGTCGCACTCCTTCCGCCCGACGCCGTACAGTTCGTGCGTCTCCTTGTTCTCCTTACTGATATCCATCACCTCCGGGGCCACCTCCTGCATCCGGTAAGCCAGCTCGAAGCTCTTGATGCGGGCCTCCAGATCCCGATCCGCGGCGGTCGGCTCTTTCAGTTTGTTCAGCTTGGTCATCAGGTCGATGCTCGTCTTCTGCTCGGTGGCGGTGGTGTCGGCGGCGCGTTTCAGGTTGTCGATCGGCTCGCCCTGCGGCTTCAGCCACGTGCCCTGATACGCCCCCGGCAGGAAGCCGTTCGTCCAGTTCAGCGTGTGCCCCTTCGGCAGCCCGCGGCCTTTCGGGTCGGACATGACGACGAACCCCGGCAGGTTCTCGTTCTCGCTCCCCAACCCGTACGTCACCCACGCGCCGACCGACGGCAGGCCCATCCGCGGCACGCCGGTGTTCATCATGAACAGGGCCGGGCTGTGGTTGTTCGAGTCGGTCCACAGGCTGTGAATGAACGCCATGCCGTCCACGTGCTTCGACAGGTGCGGGAACAGGCTGCTCACCCACTTGCCCGATTCGCCGTGCTGCTTCCACGCGAACGGCGACTTCATGAGCGGGCCGACCTGACCGGGGAAGAAGCCGGTCGTCTTGTCGAAGTTGGGCAGCGGCTTGCCGTCCAGTTTGACCAGTTCGGGCTTGTAGTCCCAGGTGTCCACCTGGCTGTGCCCGCCGTTCACGAAGATCCAGATGACCGCCTTCGCCTTCGCCGCGAAGTGCGACTTCTTCGCCGCCAGCGGGTTCGGGTCGGCGGCGAGGAGGTTTTGCCGGCCGAGGAGATCGGCGAGGGCGAGCGAACCGATGCCGGCCCCGCAGCGGGCGAGCAGTTGTCGGCGGGAGGGGAACATGGCTTGTCCTGCTTTGTCCCCCTCTCCCCTGGG
>JANNQE010000416.1:0-3206 GCA_031441625.1 Planctomycetia bacterium | reverse complement strand
TGGCTGCGGTTGCTGTTCTCGATGCACACGAACAACAGGCGGGGCAGGCTCATGCGGAGTCCTCGGAGGGGTTGAATGGTTCAGCAGCAGCCGCCGGTCGGGGAGCAGGCGGCCTCCGCCGCGGCGACGCCGCACAGGTCCATCGCCAGACACGCCGTGTGCTTTGTGCCCAGGTGGAGGAGCACGCCGGCCGGAGTCACTTCGGCCTCGCTCACCGGGTACTGCGACACGACGCCGTACTCGTACTCCACCTCGACGGGCAGGTCGCCGGCCTTCAGCAGCGGGGCGGCGAGGCGGACGATCTTGGCCAGCTTGGTGGTGTCGAGTCGGTGGTCGGTGTCTTCCGCCACCCACACTTGAAGCACGCACGCGGTGGTCGAACGAACGGTTCCGCCGCAGTCGATGAAGTCTTTTTGCACCCGGCCGACTTCGGTCACGTGGAAGTGGGCCGGCACGAACGAGCCGTCGGGCAACATCAGGTGAAGGTGTGCCGAGTTCGTGGTCAGCACGCCGACGAGTTCATCAACGGTCATGGGAAGTCCTCTTGGCCGCGCGGTCGTCGCGCGCCGGGTTTAACAACTGGTATGTCGGCACGGCGAGCGCCGCACCGAGGGTCGGGGCGAGCAGGTAAATCCACACGCCGTCCGTGTAACCCGACACGACGGCCGGGGCGAGGGAGCGGGCCGGGTTCATGCTCGCCCCGCAGATCGGCCCGGCGAACATCGCTTCCAGGCCGATGATCGCCCCGATGGCAATCCCGGCGGTGATGCCCTTCTCCTTCGCCCCGGTGCTCACGCCCAGCACGGCCAACATCAGGAACCACGTGAGGAACAGCTCGAGGGCGAATGACTGCCACCACGTGTCGGCCGGGAGGGTGCTGCCGAGCTTCAGGCTCGCCGGGAACAGCGTCTTCAGCAGCACCGCCGCCGCGAACGCCCCGACCACTTGCGCCGCCACGTACGGCAGCACCTCCCTCCACGGGAACCGCTTGGCCACCGCGAACCCGACGGTGACGGCCGGGTTGATGTGGCACCCGCTGAGGTCGCCGAGGGCGTAGATGAGGGCGAGCACCACCAGCCCCCACACGAGAGCGATTCCGGGGTGGGTGAGCGCGGCGGTCTGGTCGTTCACCACGCACGCCCCGCACCCGCACACGATGAGGACGAAGGTGCCGATCAGTTCGGCGAAGCAGCGGCGGGCGAGGGGGATGCTGTCCATCGTTGATCGACGATCACTCGGGGGAAAAAAACACCGCTCACACGGCGGCGACCAGTTCCTTCAATCGAGTCAGCCCGTCGGCGTCCACGCAGTAGCACACCTTCGGGCCGTCCACCTCGCCCTGCACCAACCCGGCGTCCTTCAGGATCTTCAGGTGTTGCGAGACGGTGGACTGTGCGAGCGGCATCATCTCGACCAGTTCACCGCACACGCACGCCTTCTTGGCCAGCAGCAACTTGAGGATGCGCACCCGCGCCGGGTGAGCGACCGCCCACGCGAGCGCCGCCAGTTCCTCGTCCGTGGCCGACGGTTCCGCTTTGGTCGTGACGACCGGCACGCACGCATCGCAGGTGGCGGACGACTTACCCATGACCGATTTATCGTCGATCGACGATGAATCGTCAAGGGGCCGTGGGGCATGTAGAACAACGATTTCCCACACACACCCGGAACCCTGCGATGCCCGACACGAGACTGGTCAACTTCCTCGCCTCCGAGATCGCCGGCCTGAAGGCGAAAGGCTTGCACAAAGCCGAACGCCGCATCGAGAGCCGGCAACTGACCGGCATTACCGTCAACGGCCGCGAGGTGGTCAACTTCTGCGCGAACAACTACCTCGGGCTGTCGAATCACCCGGACATCGTGACGGCCGCCGAACAGGGGCTCAAGGACTGGGGCTACGGCCTGTCGTCGGTTCGCTTCATCTGCGGCACGCAGGACATCCACAAGCAGGCCGAACAGGACATCGCCCGCTTCTTCGGCAAGCAAGACAGCATCCTGTACATCTCCTGCTTCGACGCCAACGGTGGACTGTTCGAGCCGCTGCTGGGATCCGAAGACGCCATCCTCTCCGACGAGTTGAATCACGCCAGCATCATCGACGGTGTGCGGCTGTGTAAGGCCCAACGCTTCCGCTACAAGCACAACGACATGGCCGACCTGAAGGCGAAGCTCGAAGAGGCGAAGGGCTGCCGGTTCAAGATGATCTTCACCGACAGCGTGTTCAGCATGGACGGCGACCTGGCGAAGCTGCCCGACATCTGTGACCTCGCCGACCAACACGACGCCATCGTGGGCATCGACGACTGCCACGGCACCGGGCACCTGGGAGCGAATGGTCGCGGCGCGGCGGAAGAACTCGGCGTGCTCGACCGCATCGACCTCATCACCGGCACGCTCGGCAAGACGCTCGGCGGGGCGAGCGGCGGGTTTACCGTTGCGAAGGCCGAGGTGGTGGACTGGCTGCGGAACAAGAGCCGGCCGTACCTGTTCAGCAACAGCGTGCCGCCGAGCCTCGTGACGGCGGGAATGAAAGCACTCGACATCATCGACACCAGTTCCGACCTGCGTGACACGTTGAAGCGGAACACGGCGAGGATGCGGGCCGGGCTGGAGGGAGCGGGCTTCACTGTGAAACCGGGGCCGACGCCCATCCTGCCGGTGATGTTCGGCGACGCGGTGGCGGCGGTGAAGATGGCCGAGGGGCTGCTGGCGAAGGGCATCTACGTGGTCGCGTTCAGCTTCCCAGTGGTGCCGCAGGGGCAGGCCCGCATTCGCCTGCAAGTGTCCGCCGCCCACACCGACGCGCAGATCGACGCGGCTCTGGCAGCGTTCACGGAGGTGGGGAAGGGGTTGGGGGTGATTCAGTAGACTGGTTCGCTCACGGAGTCGTCCCATGCCTTCACAAGCGTATCGCCGGTGGAGAACGTCCGCTCGCTCAGAACTCGACGAGTTGGTCGAAGCCCACCGCGCAGTCGGCGGCGACACACGCGGTCGGCGGTACACGACTCAACAGGTGAACCGGGCGTATGCAGTGTTGCTGGCGTCGCACTTTCAGCGGTACTGCCGGGGTGCAATCGCCCTGATCCTGCGAACTCCAGCATGATTCCGGTGTTGGCGTGGTGAACGGTGCATGAACTTGGGCGTTGGCGCACAGGACTTGTCGCTGGACGCGGATTTCCGCAAACCCGTGGTACACCCGCCGCCCA
>JANNQE010000415.1:0-2787 GCA_031441625.1 Planctomycetia bacterium | reverse complement strand
GCGCGCTCGGCGTCGCCTCGCGGCTAACTGACTCTCATTTCCGCCGCATCGCCGTCTCCAACTCCCGCCCGTCGGCGAACCCGTACTGCCGCTTGAGCGCCGCCTCCGGGCCGTACCGCAGGCTGTCCCGCACGAACGCGGTGAACATCTTCTCGCCGCCCTTCTTCCGCACCAGGAAGTCGGCCACCGCCACGCTCTCCGCGTGGAAGCCCGTCACCCCCTTCGCCGGCACCGCGTCGGCCGTCAGCACGCTGTCGGCCGTTGGCAACTCGCCGTCCTTCGCGCACCGCTGTGCCGTCCGCAGGTAGCGGCCGATCTCCGACTCGTTCGTGCTCAGCACGGCCATCGCCAGCCCGGCCCACGCCGGCGGCGGTTGCGTCGGGAACAGGTCGGCGAACACCACGTGCGCCAGTTCGCGGGGCAACGCCGTCTCGGTCAGCGTCTCGTCGTCGGCTCGCAGGTCGATCCGCCGCGACGCCACCAGCCCGCCCGACAGCTTCACCTCCGCCCGACCGGTCGCACTCGCCGGCATCCCGGTCGCCGCCGCGAACGCTTCGGCCGTCGGGTGTAGCACGATCTCGCACTTCGGCGTCCAGTCGCCCCCGGCCGGCCCGGACCACCGCTTGAACACGTCCTGTCGGGCCGTTTCGGCGGCACGGATCACCTCTTCGGCCACCGCCTTCCGCCCAGCGTACTTGACCACGAAGCTCTTCGAGTCGAGCGCGTTGGCGTCGCCCACCTCGGCGATCACCCGCGGCCTCGGGCCGCTGGTGCCGGCGCGCTTCTTCGCGGCGGTCAGGATGTCGCGGGCGGCGGTGTGCAGCCCGCTCTGGTTCGGCACGCTGGCGAGCGCGTCTTCCACTTCGGCCACCACATCCGCGGCGGTGGAGGCATTGGTACTGGCATTCAATCGGTCGGTGGCACACCGCACGCGGCAGTACGCCCACGCCGCCGTCTGGTCGGCCGTCAGCGGGGCCTTCTCCTTCACCACTTGTGCGAACAGGTCGCGGGCGGTGGCGAACTTGGCCGGCTCGCCGTCCCTGGCCTTCTGAAACGCATCGACGGCCAGCTTCACGGTGTCGGCACGGGGGGCGGGTTGGGCTTTGGCCGGCGGGATGGCGGGCAGCGGTTCAAACGAAGCGGGCGGGAGTGGTTGGGCGAAGACGACCGACGTGAACAACAGGCCACCGGCCACCGCGAGGGTGGGGCGAAGGGTACTCATGGGGCGCGTCCTGCGGAGCTGTGGGCGACGGGGTGACCGGACCGCGGGCACGACACGGGCGATCCGTCGCCCACGACGTGCGCGGCACGGGTATACGGCAGACTTGAGGAAAAATAAAGGCGAACTCGGGCGCTCGGGCGGGCGACGGGTGTGCCACTGGAAGTAGGTCGTCAGGCGGCGATGGGGTTACCGTTCACGGATTCGGCCCATTCGGGGGAGTCGGTCAGGGCGAGTCGTTCGACGAACGCACCCACCCCCGCGATCACCGCCCGCACCGTCGGCGGCGGTGCCGTGGCCGACGCACTCGCCTGACAGAATGCGTACCCGTTCTTCGACCGCACCGGCGGGCTGGTCCGCACCGGGCCGACCGGCACCCACGTGGCCGACGTGCGGGTGATCGTGGTGAACCCGTCTGCGTAGGGCGGGTCGAGAGGGGACCACAATGTTCTGTGTAGGGCGGGTCGAGCGGCGACCGCGGGGAGTGCTGCGAGTGTCGGGAGGGCGAATGCACCCAACGACCGCGACGACCCGCCGGGTTTGGTACGGCGGGTCGTCGCGGTGGTACAAGGGGTGGAGCGACCTGGAACTCCGCGAACCTGATTGCGGCCCCCGCTCGACCCGCCCTACAAGTGATCGCACCTACTCCTTGCCCAGCACGCCATCCACCACCCAGCACCCGCGGGCGTGCGGACCAGGCCCGCGGCAGTGGTTCAACACGTCTGCCGCATCGCACCCGGCTTCTTCGAGCGCATCGGCCAGGATCGGCAGGCGGTCAAACGCACGATCGTCGTAAATGCCTTTCGCCAGCGCGACGGCAGTTTCGCTTCGCCAACTCGGGTCGAACCCGACCGGCCGGAACGGGTCGCCGAAGACGCACGCGAGTGCCCGGCGGAGCCACTCGCGCTCGATGTATTCCGACCCCATTGCGTCGAAGTAACGGTCCGTCATCTCCCCGACCCGCACGGCGAAATGGGCGGCGGCGGTGGCGCGGCGGAGGGGGATGTCGCCGGCACCCTCGACCCGCGTGGCCTGCGACACCGCCAGGTTCGCCACCCAGCGGAGGTCCACCTCGGACGAGTCCGCCTTCAGCGAAAAGTCCGGGTCATAGGACCCCACGTCGAGCAGCCCGTCGTGAGCCGCGGCCAGCTCGTCCATCCCCGCGTGCCCGTCGGCGAACCCTTCGAGCACGCCCACCGCGGCCTCGTGCCGGGGGTCGTAGAACAGGTATTTCATCCGCCGGCAGCACACGACGGCGAACAGGTTCAGTTTCCGCCCGCTCGTACATCCGGCGGCGTGCAGGTGCTCCAGCACGGCGACCGGGTCGCGGGTCGTCCGCCACTCCTCTTCCGTCATGGGGTGCCCCTGGAGATTTTGGCACGGGGTTTCGGGTATGGTATTCGCGAGGCGGACCCACACACCGGAGGGGCACGGATGCCGACGCTCACCCTCGAGTATTCCACGGACGCCGAACGCCTGATCCTGGAGCAGGCCGTCGCCTACGTCCGCGGGCTGAACCAACTGGCCCTCGACGCCCCGCACGGCACCGTCCTGGCCGCCTGCGAGCA
>JANNQE010000414.1:0-8793 GCA_031441625.1 Planctomycetia bacterium | reverse complement strand
GCCCGACCGCTTCCAGGCCTCGACCACGGCTCGCCAGGCGCGGACCTTCTCGGGACGGTGTGCCGACATGGTGGAGTTCTCCCTGGGGAAAACTCACAGACTACCCGACCCTGCCAGGCGTCAAATCGCCGGACGGGTACGGTAGACCTACCCCCACTGACCACCCGACCGGGGGATGCCGATGCAGTAGAGGTACTTGGTGCCTTTCAGATACAGGCGGCCGTGGGCGACGGCGGGGGAGGTGGGGGAGTCGTCGCCCAGGTCGTTCGTCGCCAGCGTCTCGAACTTCGCCCCGACCGGCACCACCGTACTCTTGCCGCCGCCGACGAAGTATAGCCGGCCGTCGGCCGTCAGCACCGGGCTGGCCGACGTGTTCACGCCGTTGGGCAGCCGCTCGGCGTACACCTTCTTGCCGGTGGTCAGGTCGAGGCACCGCAGCACGTCCTTGTCGGCCCGGAAGACGTGCCCGCCGGCGATGACCGGCGACGAGTACCCTTCGGGGATGGGGCTGTACGTCCACTTGATGTGCGTCTTGGTCACGTCCCCTTTGCCGGACGGATCGACGGCCACGCCCGGCCCGCCGCGGCCGCTCTCGGCGTACACCAGCCCGTCGCCGAACGCCGGGGTCGGCACGTCCCCCTTGTTCTTCGCACTCCAAATGACCTCGCCGTCGGACGGGTTCAACCCCTGCACCGCCCCGGACGCCGCGACCAGCAGTTGCGGCTTGCCGCCCACGTCCACCAGCACCGGCGTGGTGTGGTTGAAGCTGGCGTCGGGCCGCTTCTTCTCCCACTTGATGTCGCCGGTCTTCGGGTCGAAGGCGATCAGCCGCGACTCGGCCGACTTGGTGCCGTCGGCCAGCACCAGCACGTTCCCGCCGGCAATGATGGGGCTGGTGCCGACGCACACGTCCCAGGCGAACGGCTTGACCTCCTTCCGCCAAGCCTCCTTGCCGTCGAAGTCGAGCGCCACCAGTTCGGACGAGCCGAACAGGGCGTACACCCGCGAGCCGTCGGTGCAGGGGGTGGGGGCGGCGTACCCGCCGCGGAAGTCTTTGAGCTGCCACGGGCCGGGCGGGACGGTCACGTCCCATTTCGGGCTGCCGTCGGTGGCGGAGTAGCAGGCGACGTGGTGTTCGGGGAACTCGGTCTGGGCGACGCCTTCGGGCCAGAAGGCGGCGGTGACGAACACGCGGTCCTTCCACACGATGGGGCTGGACTGGTTCAGGTCGCGCTTGATCTTGCCCTTGGCGGTGGTGCCGGGCAGGGGGGCTTTCCAGACGACGTTCTCGTCGGCCTTGCCGCCCCAGGTGAGCGGCAGGTTCTTCTCGTCGGTGGTGCCCAGGCCGGTCGGCCCCTGTCACCCCGGCCAGGTGTCACCGGCATGGGCGACGACGGACAACACCACGCACACGCACAGAGCGATGGCAACTCGCATGGCCGACACCCGGAGAGGAGAGCGGAGATCGTACCACGGCCGAGTGCGGGAGGGTTACTTCTTCTCCGGTCGCTTCGGCGGGGTGAGCAGGTCGAGTTCGGGGTGTTCCTTCTCGGCGAACGCCACGAACTCCCACAGGTCGGCGAACTTGCGGTCGTAGGTGAACTCGAGCGCACCCAGAACGTCGCGGCGGGCCTCCTTCACGCAGAAAGGGTGCTTGAGCAGATCGACGAGTTTCTGTGCCGGTGGTGTTCTGGGCTTGGGCAGCACGGCGGGGTGAAGTGCGACGCAGCCACATACGCTGGCAAATGTTTCGGGCTGTTCCCGTTGCCTCCTCCCCGGCCAATCGAGTCCTTCAATCAGAAGCTTCACCACCCAACACTCCTCCACGTCCGCTGTCTGACCCAGGGCGGTCGTCAGCGCATCGACCGCCTTGCCACCCACCGCGATCACCCGGTCCGCCGGCAACCTCCGCGAGACCGCCTGGAGTCCCCAGACCAATTCCCTACGAGTTACGCAGTTGGCCCCATCGCGCCAGTTCTGACCGGAATCTGGATGCGTCGGGGCAATGTGGGCAAAGCTCGCTCTTTCCCAAACCCCCAGGAACCGGCCAACTGCGTAACTCGTATTCCCTTCGCTCATTCACGTTGTTCGCCGTTCCCAGTGCCGCCAGAAGGATGTCGGTCGCTTTCCCACACACCTCACTCACCTGCTCCGCTGGTAGTCGCTTGACGACCTCCGCCAACCCGTGCGCCAGGTCCCTTCGCTCTTTCACGTCTTTCGCCGAACTCAAAGCGGTCAAGAGTCCGTCGGCGCCTTTGCCGCACACCTCGGCCGCTTTGGTCGCCGGCATTCGCCCAGCCACCGCCACCAGCCTCTCGGCTGTCTCCTGCCTCTCGCTTGCGTCCGAAGTCGTCCCCAGTGCGACCAGGAGTCCGTCGACCGCTTTGTCATACACCCCGCTCACCTTGGCCGCCGGAAGCCTGTCGGATACGTCCACCAGTCCCGAGGCCAACCAATACCGTTCGGACCCGAATCTCGCCGTCGAGAGGGCAGCCAGGAGGACGTCGGCCGCGGACTCCGCGGGCAACTGCCCCACCACATACGACAACGAAGCGGCCGTCGTCCTCCGCTCTTCCTCGTCTTTCGCCTTCCCCAAAGCAGTCGTAAGCACGCCGACCACTTTACCGCACAACTCTCTCCCTTTCTCCGCCGGCAACCGCCCGGCCGCCTCCGCCAACCCTTCGGCTAACTGGCCACGCTCGCTGGCCTCTTTCGCCGTCCCGAACGTGGCCAGGAGCACGTCGGCCTCCCTGTCCGCCGGTAGTCGCTTCGCCACCGCCACGAGTCCGCGGGCCAACTGCCACCGCCCGCCCGATTCGAACTCTTTCCCGAGCAGGGCCGCCAGCTTGTCGGCCGCTTTGCCGCACACCGCGACCGCGCTCTCCGCAGGCAACCGGTCGGACACCGCCGCAAGGCCAAGGGCTAAATTCCACTCCCCTAGCCCTGTCTGCGTACTGCCCAGGGCACTCAAGAGCATCTCGGCGGCTTTGCCGCAGGATAGGATGGCGGTCTCCGCCGGCAATCGGTCAGACACCGCCGCCAACTCCTTGGCCGTCGTCCCCTGCACGTTCCAGTTCTTCGTTGACATTAGGGCGGTCAGGAGCAAGTTGGCGGCTTTGTCCGGCGGCAGCCGCCCGGCTGCTATCACGAGACCCTCGGCCAACGCCTTTGGCTGCAGAACGTCCCAGCTCTTCGTCGCCGTCAAGGCAGCCAAGAGGACTTCGGCCGCGGTGTCGGCTGGCAGTCGCCCGGCTGCTGCCGCAAGTCCTTCGTCCAACGCTTCCCGCTCGCGGTAGTCCGAAGCCGTCCCCAGGGTGGCCAGGAGCACTTGGGCCGCCCTGTCCGCCGGCAAACGCCCGGTCACAGCCACCAACCCCACTGCCAACGCTTCTCGCTCGGCTCCATCCTTCGTCGAGGTAAGGGCGGTCACGAGCAGATCGGTGGCGCTGCCGTACGCCTGCATCGCGTTGTCGGCCGATAGTCGCCCGGCCACCGCCACCAACCCCGCCGCCAACAACCCACGCTCGGTTCCGTCCTTCGCCGTCCCCAGGGCGGTCAGGAGGAGGTCGGCCGCCTTTTCCGCCGGCAGTTTCGCGGCTACCGCCACAAGCCCCGTAGTCAATTGCTGACGCTCGCTTGAGTCCGTCGCCCTCCCGAGGGCGGCGAGCAGCGCATCTGTGGTTACAGTGGAGTCAGCGCCGGACTGTTCGACAACCACGACAGCAAGGGCCACGTTGCCCTTCTGTTCGATCGACGCCGTCGGGTCCCTTAAGCGGGCAAGAAGGATTCGATCGGCCTGCGTCCCCCGCCGGGCATCGAGACCGATGGCCGCGTGGAGCAGGTAGTCCGCCCGACACCGCAACTGCGCGGCGGCCAAGGGTGAGCCCGCCGCCTCTTCCAGGCACATCAACGCGACCGGCACGTCCCGGAGGCTGGCGAGTTGCCAGACCGCGTCTTGCTCGTACTCGGAGAGCGGACTGGAACGCGCCGCCCCCGACATCGGGCCGAGCAGAGCCTTCGCTAGCGTCCGCTGGGTGCGTTCGTTCGACTTCTCCACGTCGTTGAGTGCTGTCGTCAACTGCCCCGACTTGTCCTCCGCTTTCAGCCGCTGTCTGTTCGCCTCGCCAGCCTGCCGGTTCGCTTCCAGGCCAAACCCGACCGACACTGCTGTCGCCACCGCCATGGTGAGCAGAACGGCCAACCCCATGCCGGCGAGTTTCTTGTTCCGCTTCGCCCACTTCACGGCTTGTTCGACGACACCCGCGGGGCGGGCGGAGATGGGTTTGCCGTCGAGCCAGTTGCGCAAATCATTCGCCAGTCCGCCGGCGGTCGGGTAGCGGTCGCGGGGGTCTTTGCTCAGGCACTTGTGGGCGATCAACGCGAGATCGGACGGAACGGCCGGCACCCTGGTGCGGAGCTGCGACACGCTCCCGTGCACCACACGCGCGATGGCCACCATCACCGGCCCGGATGTGTCGATGGGCCGTTCGCCGCAGCTCAGCTCGTACAGCATGACGCCGAGCGCCCACACGTCGGCTTCGGGGCCGACGAACTTGGTCCCCCCGCCGGCCTGCTCCGGGGCCATGTACGCCGGCGTACCCATCACCGCGTCGGTGTTCGTCAGGTCGCTCCCCAGCCCCCGCTTGGCCAGTCCGTAGTCGGCTACCTTCGGCGTGCCGTCGGCGGTCAGGAAGACGTTGTGCGGCTTCAGGTCGCGGTGGACGATGCCCTGGGCGTGGGCGGCGTTCACACCATCGGCCACCTTCGCCATCAGGTCGGCGACCCGGCGGAACCACGCGGCATCTCGCGTCTGCTCGGCCTTGCTCAAGGTGGTGAGGTCGCCGCCGGGGCAGTATTCCAGGGCCATGTACGGCCGCCCCTGGTGGTCGCCGTACTGGTACACCTCGACCACGTTCGGGTGACGGATCGACGCCACGGCTTCGGCTTCGGCCAGGAAGCGGATGAGCGCCTTCGCGTCCACCTTCTCCGACCCCTTCACCACCTTCAACGCGACCGGGCGGTTCAGCCCGAGTTGCCGGGCGAGGTAGACCACCCCCATCCCGCCGATGCCGATTTCCTTTTCCAGGGCGAACCCCGGCGGCGCATCCACCGCGCCCGCGGCGGTGGGCGTGTGTGGAACGAGTGTGGACTCGTCCTTCGGCAGGTCGGCGGTGCGAGTGGTCGGCTCACCCTGTGTGCGGGTGGTGTCCCCATCGGGCGGGGAAGTGCGAGTTACGTCGGTGGACATGGTGCGATTCTACCGCACACTCGGCCGGGCGTCCAAGCGGCCGCGTCCCGCAGGTTCTTCCTGTTCTCCCTGGTGCTGCGCGTTTGTTGGGGGCGGGTGTGGTTGGCGGCGGGACTGACCGAGGCGATCTGGTCGTGAACCCGGTCAGGGTCACCACCCAGCCGAGGAACAGCAAGACGAAGTCGCTCGTGGACTGACCGTCGTCGGCACCGCGGCGGCCACATGCTCACGAAATGTGCCCTCGGACCCGGGACCACACGGCACGCTTTGTTCCGGAGTCCGTGACGCCGCCCGCGGCGGCACGTTCCGGTGCCCGACCGCGCGTGCCGGCCCGGGACCGGTCCTCCCACCCGCCGAAGGGACTGCGGCCGCCTGTCCATTCGAAGACCTGACCTCGGCACCCACGGCGGTGGACTCGAACTCCTCAATGCCGAACGTCGACTCGGGTGTGGGCACTCCCGGGCCGATTGAGGGGTCGACCCCTCCGTTGAGCATAACTAGTTAGTAAATCCAGCGGATGACAAATACGAAAGGAGACGTCTGTACCAGTGATAATCTGTGCGCGTTCGGTTCGTCGGGCGGTCCAGTCGGGAGCTACGAGCGTCCACTTCTCCCGAGCGCCGCTCACCTCGGTGTCGGTCGGACTGGGGCGTGGACTTGAACCGGGAGGATGAGCTGTTCGTGTCGCGGGCGCAGGGTGGAGTCGAGGGTGTCGGCGGAGACGATCGCGCGAGCAGATCCTGATTCCCCACCGGACACCACAGGGCCACACCGAGATTCCCATCCACTTGCCTGACCCACCAGACCGCCACTCTCGCAACGCAGGAATGGGTCGAAGTGAGAGGTTCGGAGTAACCCCGTTCTTGTGGAGTGGAGGCGTCAGAGAGAGACAGGACGGTGGGACATCTCTCTTTCAGAAGAAGAGAAGAGAAGAAAGAAAAGAAGGACCGGGTGGGTCGGCGTAGCCCAGGTTGGTGGCCCACGCCGACCGACCTTTGGACCCGCTTCTCGCCGGCTTGGACTGCCCGAACGAGGGTACTCGGCGGCCGTGTCGGCGGACAAGTCCCTCGTCGACTGGGAGGCTTGCCAGAGTTCTGCCAACAGGAGTCGAGCGGCTCGCCGCCCGCGAACACCCCTTGGTCCGGAACACAGGGCGGATCAGGATCCGACTTTGAAAGAGCTCCGCCCCGTCACGGGCGTCACGAACACGCTGACTTGACGTCTGTCGAGGGACAGGCACAGACTCGGCGGACACCCACGGCCGTCCCCAGTCGATAACGGGCTCCACCTTTCACTTCTGATCGATCCGAGCGGGCATTCGGCGGACTGCCGAATTCGGCGGTCCGGCCCTGTCGAGATCGGGAACGACCCACCGCCAGAGCGACACGAGGGGCGAGCGACCCATATTTTACGAGTCCGAACAATCATCAGATGACTAGTCACTCCGTCAGCACCGGATGTCGACCGTGACCGGGGGTACGGGGGTACGGGGGGAGTGGTCGCGGGGGTGTTCAGTACGGCGACCGGGTCCGGGGTGATGTGCGCCTCGTCGTCGAGACCCGGACCGCACACCACCCGTCAGCTGTGCCGAAGGGTTGTCGCCGATCAACCGGTGACCCCGACTCGTTCGTGGACCGGCCAATTTCGTGCGACGGGTGAGTTTGATCGCGCAGTGGCACACCGTATTATTCCGGCGCGCCGAGGTATTCACGCCCGGCCGACACTCCGAGGGGCAACATGTCCGCCACTGAAACCGCCACCGCAACTGCGAACAACGACGTGCGGCTGCGGCAGATCATGAGCGCGGTGCTCGCCGCAGAAATCCAGGAGCAGGGGATCACCGTGTACGAGGCGGTCAAGCGGGCCGGGTTGAAGCAGTCGACCGGACGGGACGTGTTCGGCGGGATGAGCATCCCCAAGCTGGGCACCGTGCTGGCCCTGGAGGGCGGTCTGGGCCGGCCCGCCGGCTGGTTGAGCCAGCAGGCGGCGGACCGTCTGGCGGCCGTTTAGTTCCCCAACAAACATTAAGCCGGTCGGGTCTGCTTGGCCGCGGCCCGACCGGCTTGAGGAACCGACATTGAGAAGTTTACGCCCGCCTGCGGGCGGGGTCAACGCACCCCTGTATTTCGAGCCACTTTGTCCTGAGCTCTACGCGGTTTTGGAGCGGTGGAGCGGCGCGCCTCCCCTCGTCGCCAACACCGGCGAGGGGTTCTCCGGGTACACCACCACCGGCGGCCGGACCGAGGTGCTGCACTCCGGAGAGATGTACCGCGTCTGCTGCCCGTACTGCGGCGACACCCGCCACCGCCTGTACGTGAGCCACCGCTGGTACGAGCACAAGTTCCTGGCCCACTGCTTCAACGAGACCGAGTGCCTGAAGAACCCAGACACCCGCCGCTTCTTCGAGGGCGAGCTGCTCACGCGTATGGCGCGGGGCGGCCCCGAGGTGCGCGCGGGCGCGATCCCCGAGCTGGACGACCCGACCGTCTCGGTCGATCCGCCCGAGTTCGTCCGCCCCTTGAGCCGGGTCGAGCCGACCCACCGGGTCGTCGAGTACCTGCGGGCCCGCGGGTTCGACCCGGCCTACCTGTCCGCCGTGTTCGCGGTGGGCGTGTGCGACAGCAGCCGGCGCTATCCCGCCATGACCGGCCGCATTTACATCCCGGTGTTCGACGGCACCCGCATGGCCGGCTGGCAGGGCCGGGTCCCGCTCGAGGCCCCACCACACCCCGTGACCGGCAAACCCGACTGGAAGGCGATAGGGGTGACCAAGTACTACAACCGATCCGGCTTCCGCAAGAGCCGCTACCTGTACGGGCCGTACCGGGACCCGGGGCTGCCGTTCGTGGTCCTGGTCGAGGGGGTGACCGACGCCTGGCGGGTCGGCCCGGCCGCCCGCGCCTACATGGGCGTCGAGATGAGCCTGCACCAGCGATCGATCGTGTCCAACAAGTGGGGCAAGCCTGGCGGCGTGGTGGTGTGCATGGGTGACGGCGCCGCCCAGGCGAACAACGAGCACCAGGCCATGCTGCTGGAGGCCGAACTGGCTCACCTGGACGGCCGGGTGGTGAAAGTCACCCTGCCTGACAAGGTCGACCCCGGATCGCTCAGCTACGACCAGAACTGGGACCACATCGAGGCCGCGACGGCGGCGGCTTACTGCCCCGTCGTTCGCCCCTCCGGCGGGGGGCGTCAGTGACCTTCACCACCCTCCTGGACGTCCGGCGGGTCGCGACCGTCGAACAGGCCGACGCCGTCCTGGCCGCCTATGCGAGCGGCGAGACGGTCTTCGACACCCCGCTGGTGATGGCCGCCTTGCGGCAGCGGCGGGCCGCCCTGGCCTACGACCCGACCGCCGCCGCAACGGCAACGCCCGCCCCAGATTCTTCGCCACCGGCCGCCAAGGTGGTGTCAGGTTAGTGTTGTAAGCGGTAGTACTGGTCCGGTAGGGTGTTGTGGACGTGTGACTGGCATTTCGCGATAGGAGGGAGTCCCGTGGACGACCACGACCTGAGCCGCTTCTGCTGTCTCAACCCGGACTGCGC
>JANNQE010000413.1:0-8038 GCA_031441625.1 Planctomycetia bacterium | reverse complement strand
GCTTCAGGAAGAATTTCGCCAGCAGCGGGATGTCGTCCGGTCGCTCGCGGAGCGGCGGCAGCACCACCGGCACCACGTTCAGGCGGTAATAGAGGTCCTCGCGAAAGTCGCCGCTCTCCACCAGTTCTTCGAGCGTGGCGTTCGTGGCCGCGATCACCCGCACGTCCACGCGGATGGTGCGGCTCTCGCCCACCCGCTCGAACTCCCGCTCTTGCAACACCCGCAGCAGCTTCACCTGAAGCTTCGGCGACATGCTGTTGATCTCGTCCAGAAACAACGTGCCGCCGTGCGCCGCCTCGAACCGCCCGGCCTTGTTCTCGATGGCCCCGGTGAACGCCCCCTTGACGTGCCCGAACAGCTCCGATTCGAGCAGCGTTTCCGGCAGTGCCCCGCAGTTCACGCGAATGTACGGGCCGTCGAACCGCCCGCTCAGCTTGTGCAGTGCCTTGGCGATGACCTCTTTGCCGGTGCCAGTTTCACCCACTAGGAGCACGGTGGCGTGAGCGGGCGCGACCAGCTTCACCATCCGGTAAACGGACTGCATCGCCGCGGAGACGCCCACGATTTCGGGCAGTGGCGGCGGAATATGCTCGTTTTTTGACATTCGCGGCGGCTGTCCTGGGAGAGGAAGCCGGGGAACGACCGACACGGCACCTGTGTGACGCGATCATGATACCGACCGTGCGCACAAATGCTACACGAATGCCGCGGAACGGGGCACTGATCTGGTCGAGCGAGTCGAGTCGAGCCTGCACTCACTCACCGCACCTCGGCGACTCGACGGCACCGAACCGCCGCAACGGCCCGCCCTGTTCCCCTCGGCGGGTCGTCGCAGCAGGAGGAAAACACAGGCTCTTCCACTCGGGGCCGAGCGGACCGCGTGCCGGCTCGACCCGCTCCGACCAGATGGGTCACTTCGGTAGCCCGACCTTGCTCGGGTCGTTCTTCCACCCCGTCCGCTTCTCGAACTCCGCCGGGGTGAGCGTCTCCTGCCCCTTGTCGGTCTGGATGACGTACACCACCTCGACCTCGTCGGCCGCTTTCACCCGATAGTGCCCGGCCGCATTCGTTTTGAGCCCGTCGAACGGTTTCCCGTTGTGGATCGGCTTCAGATCCTTGTCGAACACCAGCAGCCGGGTGGAGGCTGCCACGGCCACGTGGTCGGCGGACACATCCACCGACGACCAATTCGCGCTCAACTGCTCCTCCTGCAACTGCTTGGTGCCGACGAACTCGACCGGCTTGTCGTCCGGGCGAGCCGGGTCGATGCGCCCCCACGTGTGGCCTAACACCAGCACCCGTTTGCCGTCCGGGGCGAACCGGGCCACGGCGTTGCTCACGGGAAGCACTTTCTTCTCGTCCCCCTCGTACACCACCAGTGTGTTCCGGGTCCAGCCGGCGAGCAGGCGCTTGCCGTCCGGCGACCAGTCGTACACCACCGGCCGGTCCCCGGCGTCTGTGCCGGTCATCCCTTCCACACTCTCGTTCTTCTCCGCGTCGATCACCTCCAGGGTGGAAAACTGGTGGTTGTAGTTGCTGCCCGCGGCCAGCAGTTTGCCGTCTGGGTGCCACACCGCAGCCCCGACCGCCTTGGCCTTGAGCAGGCCGGTCTTCTTCCCGGTGGCCGGGTCGAACAGGTGATTCCCGGCCAGGAGCTGCTTGCCGTCCGGAGACAGGGCGAACCGCTCGTAGCCCCGCGGCACGTCGAGCACCAGCGCCTTCTTCCCGCCCGGGTACTCCCACACGACGGCCTCGCCGTCGAACTCGCCGGCGAACAGGCGATCCCCCTTCGGCAACCACGCCAGGTGGTCGACGTTCGCGGTCATGCCGACGAACACCTGCGTCACCTCGAACGTCTTGGCGTCGAGGACGCGGATCGTCCCGTCCCGGCCGGACACGGCCAGCCGCTTGCCGTCGTGCGAGTACGCGGCCACCGTCACCAACCCGCGGGGGCGTTTCGTCTCGACCGTCCAGCTCTGGATGCCGTCGAACGCCTTCGGCTCCTGGGTGAGCGCCCGCGGGCTGAGCGGCTTGCCCGGCTCGATCGGCTTCGGCGGGGGCGGCACGGCGTTCGGGTCGGCCGGCTTCACCGGGTCGGGTTTCTTCGGCTCGGCCACGGCGGAGGGTGCCCCGAGCGGCTTCTCCGGGCCGTCGCCGTCCTTGCTGCTGACCGTCCCACCGTCCGGCACCGTCACCTCGGCCACCTTCTTGCCGTCCTTGTCGCGGATAATGATGACCGTCACCCCGGCGACCACCGCGGCGACGAACAGGAAGGCGGCGGCCAGGGCGACGAGCGGCCCGCGGGTCGGCCGCCGGCGGGCGGGGGCCGGCATCACCTCCACCCGCCGGCCCACCTCGGCGGCGGTCGGCCGGCGCGCCGGGTCTTTCTGAAGAAGTTCGTGAATCAGCCCGGCAAGGGGCGGTGGCAGGTGCGGGGCGAGCCGACCGACCGGGGCGGGGTCGTCCACCGCCAGGGAGGTGAGCAGGGCTGACGGGGTGTCGCCGGCGAACGGCCGGCGGCCGGCGGCGGCCCGGTACAGCACCGCCCCCAGACTGAACAGGTCGGTGGCCGGGGTGAGCGGGGCGTTGCGGGCTTGCTCCGGCGACATGTACGCCGGGGTGCCAACGAGTTGGCCGGTCGCGGTCATGGCGGTCTCCGTGTCGGTGGGTCGGGCGAGGCCGAAGTCGAGCAGGCGGGCGCGGCGGAAGCGGCCGTGCTCGTCGGCCTCCAGCCACAGGTTGGACGGTTTGACGTCACGGTGAATCAGCCCTTTGGCGTGGGCGTTGGCCAGCCCGCGGGCGGCGTCGCGGGCGACGCTCGCCAGCTCGTCCGCCGACAGTGGGCCGCGGGCGAGGCGGGCTTCGAGCGTTTCCCCGGCGAGCAGCGGCATGACCAGGAACGGGGTGCCGTCGGGCGTTTCGCCGACGTGGAAGACGGGGACGATGAACTCGCTGTCCACCGACGCCAGCGACCGGGCTTCTCGCAGGAACCGCTCCTTCGCCTGCGGCTTGGCGGCGACCGACGGCAGCATCACCTTGACCGCCACCCGCCGGCCGAGTTTCTCGTCGGTCGCCTCGAACACAACCCCCATGCCCCCACGGCCGAGTTCGCGGACGAACCGATACCCAGGGACTGTGGGAAGTGGGTGCGAGCCGCCGACCGCCTCGGCCAACCGCGTGAGATTCGAGACGGTTTCCAGCCCGTTCGGGAACGGGGTGCCGCCGGGGCGGGCGAGGGCGACGGCCAGCGAGTCGGCCGAGTCCAGTCGGGCGAGACGGTCGCCGGCGTCGGGCGTGGCCTCGACCCACCGGCCCACAGTCTCGGCTTCATCCGGCGGGAGGGTGCCGAGCAGGAACCGGCGGAGTTCGTCATCGGAAGGGGGCATGAGTGGCTCCGGCAAGGGGGAGGGGCGCGAACTTCAGGGGAAGGGGTGGGGCGGGCGGCCCAACCCCCGACACCGCGGGCGGTGCGGTGCGTGCTCGCTCAAGCGATCCACCGTAGACTGCCAGACGCTCGTGTTGTATTGCCGACGGTTGCGTGAAACCCGTTGGCTTTCACCGGCTTGGCTCACACCTTCGCTTCCCCTTCGGTTCTGAAGGACCCGACCCCGGTCTCGGCTTGCGAGCGGTCGGGTCCGGGTTCGCCGAGAGAACGCGACGAGGGCGGGTGGACCTTTCGCGGTTCCGGAAGTTTTTTTCAGTCAAGCAACCCGTCCAATTCCTGCCGCAGACGGGTCATCACCCGGTTCACTGCCAGGTAGACCGCCCCGACCGTCATGCCCAACTCCTTCGCCACCTCGGCCGCCGGCCGGCCGTCGATCTTCGTGCCGGTGAACGCCGCCATCGTCTGCTCGCCGAAGTCGGTCCGCACTGCCTCCACCGCCCGCCGGCTCAGTTCGCGGAGGTATTCGGCTTCATCCATCTCCGCGAACGGAGACGCATTCTCCACTCCGGACAGCCCGTCGCCGGCCGGCAACTGGCGGGTGGCAACCCGGCGGCGGTAATCGTGCCCGGCGTTAGTGGCGAGCCGGAACAGCCAACTGCGGAAGGATCGCCCCTCCTCCCGTTGGTAGCTCGGCAGGGCGGAGAGTAGTTTCAGCAGGATGTCTTGTGCGAGGTCGGCGGCATCGGCCGGTTGGAACCCGTTGCGGATCGCCCACCGTTCGAGCAGCGGCAGGTACAGGCGGGTGAACCGCCCCCATTCCGGGGCGTTCGGGTTACCCTTCACGGCGTCAAGGAGGGTGAGCGAGGTGGTCTGCATGAGTGGTAGCGT
This sequence comes from Planctomycetia bacterium, assembly GCA_031441625.1. Taxonomy (GTDB): domain Bacteria; phylum Planctomycetota; class Planctomycetia; order Gemmatales; family Gemmataceae; genus JALHQU01. The sequence continues at coordinate 3,765 of JANNQE010000413.1, read as the reverse complement.
ACCGTCCGGCGAACGGGCGTGCAATCGTCGGCCGGGGTGATTTCGCCACTCGCGTGCGGTGGGTCGATTCGCCGTAAGTGCTTGGCCGGCATGGATTCTTCTACCAATCGGGAATGGTTCCACGGAGGGGTGGGGGGAGGTGGAAAGAACCATCCGGCGGCGGGGACGCCGTCGGAGTTTCACTGGACATATTTCCATTCGTCGGGTATGGTCTGGCAACCCCGCGGAGCGTCGTCGTGCCCCACACCTACTTCCACCTGCTGCCCTCCCCGCTCGGCCCGCTGCTGCTCACCTCCGACGGCCAGTCCCTCACCGGCGTTCACATGGACGCCACCCCGCACGCCGACTTCGTCGCCGACACGAAGGTGCTGGCGTCGGCGGTCAAGCAACTGAAGGCGTACTTCGCCGGCGAGTTGACGCGGTTCGATTTGCCGATCCGTCAGGACGGCACCGCCTTCCAACAGCGGGTGTGGGGCGAGCTGGTTCACATCCCCTACGGGGCGAAGGTGAGCTACCAGCAGGTGGCCGAGCGGTTGCGGAGGCCGACGGCGGCACGGGCAGTGGGGGGTGCGAACGGGCGGAACCAGTTGGCCATCGTGGTGCCGTGCCACCGGGTGATCGCGACCGGCGGGAAGCTGGGCGGGTACGGCGGCGGACTCTGGCGGAAGGAGTGGCTGCTCGCGCTCGAAGGGAAGGGCGCTGTGTAGTCCGGATCACTCATCCAGCATCCGGATTCGCTTCTCGTGCCGGCCGCCGTCGAACGGGGTGTCGAGCCACACCTTCACGATGGCTTCCGCTTCGGCTTCGGACACGAGCCGTGCGCCCAGACTGATGACGTTCGCGTCGTTGTGCCGGCGGGCCAACTCGGCGACTTGCACGCTGTAGCACACCGCACACCGCACGCCCTTCACCCGGTTGGCACAGATCGCCTCGCCGTTGCCCGACCCGCCGAGGACGATGGCGCGGTCGCACTCGCCGCGGGCCACCGCCACCGCCGCCGGCCGCACGTACACCGGGTAGTCGCACGCCTCGTCCGAGAACGTGCCGAAGTCGATCGGCTCGTGCCCGAGTTCGGTGAGCATCGCTTTCAACCGCTCTTTCAGGGCGAAGCCGGCGTGGTCGGTGCCGAGGGCAATGCGCATGGGCGTGTCCGGAGAGGGGGACGACGGAGCCACCATACCGATTGCCCTCTACTTGCCCAGCCGCACCTTCACGTCGAACTCGCCCTTGCTCGCCCCGTAGGTGCTCGGCGCGATGATCAAGTAGAGCCGGCCGGCGTCGGTCGCCTTCGGCACGGTCAACTTCTCGCCGATCTTGAACAGCGGGCCGTTCGCCCCGATCCGCCCGTACACCGCGCCGGACGTGTACACCGGGCCGTACCCGTCCCCGAAGGGGCCGAAGCCGGGCGGCGGGATGCCTCGTCCGCCGCGAATCTCCTGTTCCACCAGCCGTTGCCCCGGACCCGCCACCTGCGTGCCGCCGCCGTTCGGCCCGCACACGAACTGCTTTGGACTGGCCGCGTGCAGGTCGATCTTGCCGGTCGCGCTGACCTCGATCGCCTGCCCCTTCTCCACGTCGAGGCCGGTGTCGAAGAACGTCTTCCACCCGACCGCCGCGTACTTGCTGGCGTCGAGTGGGAAGGTGCCGATGAACCGCCCGCCGAGCGGCTTCAGTTCCCGCACGTGCAGCAGCTTCACCGTCGTCTCGCCGAAGTACTTGCTCGTCGCCTTGAAGCCGTCCGAAGTGATCTTCCCGCGGAGGGTCATGTCGTCGGTGGTGATCACGTCTTCGAGCACCGGGTCGGACTTGTCGTCCGGCAGGGTGGCGGCGATGATCTTGAAGATGGCGGCACACCGCTCGGCCACTTCGGGCACACTGTTCTGCGTGCCGGCCTTCACCAGCGGGATGGCGTACTCGCCGATGCCGACGAGCGTTTTCTGCGCGGCCTCGCGGGTGCGGAAGTCGGTCGAGCCGAGGTCGTCGAGCGCGTGCCGCACCTTCGCCTCCACGCCCTCCGGGTAGCGGAAGCCCATCTCGATCTTCCGCGTGTCAGCCAGGGGTACGATCATCGGGCCGAACTTGGTCTGCACCGTGACGGCCGACACGCCGACGGTCAGCCGCACCACGCTGCCGTCCTCGAACCGGCACTCGTACTCCGGCTCCCGCGGGGGCAAAGGCTTGTCGTCGGCAGCGGTGGCGACCGACACGCTGACGAACACGAGTAGGGCGAACAGTCGGCGGGTCATGGGACGGCTCCTCCGGAGGGCGGCCCGATTGTACCCGCTGCGGACGGCACAACCCAACCCCTCGTTACGTCCGCGAGTTCTTCATTTGCCCCGCGTCGCCCGAAACGGTAGCCTGCTGGGGTAGACGAGACCCTCCCCGCTTTCCCCTTCCCGCGAGTCTGCCGATGCCTCATCTCCGCCTGTCCGCCGTCGTCGCCGTCGTCCTGGCGACGGCAGTCGTCGCCGCCCCCGTGCCGAAGAACGAACCGGCCGCCGACTGGGCGCGGTTCCGCGGGCCGAACGGCACCGGCGTGGCCGACCCCGCCACCCCCACCCGCTTCGCCCTCACCACCGACCTGACGTGGATGACCAAGCTGCCCGGCATCGGCCACGGGTCGCCCATCGTCGTCGGCGACAAAGTGTTCCTCCAGGCGTCCACCGCCGACGCCACCTCGCGGTCGCTGGTCTGCCTGAACGTGTCCGACGGAAAACAACTGTGGGAGAAGAAGCTGCTGGACGGCAAGGCGGGCAAGCTTCAAAAGAAGAACAACATGGCCGCGAGTACCCCGTGCAGCGATGGCGAGCGGGTGTACAACGTGGCGTGGGACGGCACCGGCCTGACCATGCTCGCCCACGACCTGAAGGGGAACGAGCTGTGGAAGAAGGGGCTGGGCAGCTACGCCAGCGAGCACGGGTTCGGGCACTCGCCGGTCGTCGTCGGCGGGCTGGTCGTCTTCAACTTCGATCAGGACGGGGCCGCCGAACTGGTGGCCCACGACGCCAAGACGGGCGAGCAGAAGTGGCGGGCCGAGCGGAAGGGGCACCGCGCCTGCTACACCGCCCCGTTCCTCATCGAGCAGAAGGACAAGCCGGCGCAAATGATCGTCGGCAGCACCACCACCATCGACAGCTACGACCCGGCCACCGGCAAAGTGAACTGGACGTTCACCGTGCCGTGGGGCGACGCGGGCAAGAAGCTGCGGTCGGTCGGCCAGCCGGTGTTCGCCGGCGGGCACGTGGTCGTGTACACGGGCGAGGGCGGCAGCGGGCGGCTGATGGTGGCGGTGAAGCCGGACGGCAAGGGGGACGTGAGCAAGGACGGGCTGGCGTGGTCGCTGACGAAGGGCACCCCGTATGTGCCCGGCGTGCTGGCCTACGAGGACTACCTGTATTGGGTGAGCGACGACGGCCTGGCCAGTTGTGCCGACGCCAAGACGGGCAAGGTGAAGTGGGGGCCTGAGCGGGTGGCGGGGCTGAAGGGCGTGTCGGCCTCGCCCATTCTGGTCGGCGACACGATGCTGGTGGTGGGCGAGGACGGCAAGACGGCGTCGTTCAAGGCCAGCCCGAAGGAGTTGGGCGAGGTGCAGAAATCCGACGTGGGCGAGCCGGTGTTCGCCACCCCCGCGGCGGTCGGCGGCAAGCTGTTCATCCGCGGCGGCACGCACCTGTTCTGCATCGGCAAGAAGTGAGCGATCTGATAGGGTGGCCCGCTCCTGTCCTTCCGACGCACCCGGAAGGGCAAGCCGACTGGCGACGGCCC
>JANNQE010000412.1:0-3867 GCA_031441625.1 Planctomycetia bacterium | reverse complement strand
GATGCTGCACCTGCGCGAACTCAACCTGCTCAACCTGAACGCCGTCACCGTCACCGGCGAACCGCTCGGCCGCGTCCTCGACTGGTGGCCGACCTCGGACCGGCGGAAGCGGCTCCGCGACCACCTATTTACCCGCGACGGCATCGACCCGGACACCGTCATCATGTCGCCCGATGCGGCGCGAAAGCGCGGCCTCACCAGCACCGTCACGTTCCCCCGCGGCAACCTCTGCCCGGACGGCAGCGTCATCAAATCGACTGCCATCGACGCGAGCGTGGTGGACGCCGACGGCGTGTACCGCAAGACCGGTCCGGCGAAGGTGTTCACCACCGAGAAGGCGGCCATCGCCGCGATCAAGGGCCAGGGCGACAGGAAGGTGGCACCGGGCGACGTGCTGGTGCTCTGCTGTCGCGGGCCGCTCGGGTCGGGCATGGAGGAGACGTATCAGGTGACGAGCGCGCTGAAGTTCCTGCCGTGGGGCAAGCAGGTGGCGGTGCTGACCGACGCCCGGTTCAGCGGGGTGAGCACCGGCGCGTGCATCGGGCACGTGTCGCCGGAAGCGCTGGCCGGCGGGCCGATCGGCAAGCTGCTCGACGGCGACGTGATTCAGATCGTCATCGACCGCATCAAGCTCGAAGGCACGGTGAACCTCGTCGGCAACGCGACCGGCGTGCAAGGCGTAGCATGGGGCACGGCGGAACTGGCGAAGCGAAGCCCGCGGCCCGACCTGCACGCCGACCCCGGTCTGCCCGCCGACACGAAACTGTGGGCCGCCCTGCAACACGCCAGCGGCGGCGTCTGGGGCGGCTGCGTGTACGACGCCGACGCGGTGGCGGCGAAGTTGTTGCGAACCTGACCGACCATGGTATGGTCACTCTGCCAGAGGGTGTGACATGGGACTGCCCGAATCTGAGTGGCCGACATCTGGCGACCGCGGGGCGATGCGGAATGTGCTCATCTCTCGACCGTACTCCCTCGCCCGTTGGGTTTTGTTCAACTTGGCCTGCCTCGACCGCATTGCTGGCCTTCTTGACCATCCCGTACACCGAGCTAGACTCTCGGCCCTTGAGAATTACCTGGTGGAAGTCCAAGCTGGACGCGCCGGGTCTTTCTCCTTCAGTCGCCACAGCATGACCGACGTTGCATTTTCGTTTCCGAAAGGCTCCATGCGGCCAACAATGCTGGCCGCCGCGTTCGCACTCGACGCGGCCGCTGAGAAAGGCTTACTAACGACATCGGACAAGGTGGCTATTGCCGTCAACCGACGGGCCGGCGTTCCAGGTCTACAAATCTACCGGGATGAGAAGCGGCATCACTGCGACCTCCTCCGCGACATCTTCGGCAACCCCTTCCGGCCGGTCGTGTTCGATCTGCCGTGGCGCTGCGAATCCGCTGTCTCGCTCGCGCGCACCGCCTACGACACCCGTAACTTCACCCTGCTGCCCATCCTCGCCGATGCGCTCGAAGAAGCCGGGTGCGACCACCCCGACGTGCTGACGCACTGCCGCGACCCGCAGCAGGTTCACGTCCGCGGGTGTTGGGTGGTGGATGGCGTACTGGGCAACGTGTGAACCGCCCTCGCCGTTCGCCGCACGGTTCGTGTACATTACGCCGACCCGCCCGCCGAGGTTCCCCCATGGCCCGCGACCGCGACGACGACCGTGATGACCGCGACGACGACCGCCCCCGCCGCCGTGACCGCGAAGACGACGACCGCGACCGCCCGCGGCGCGACCGCGACGACGACCGCCCCCGCCGCCGTGACCGCCGAGACGACGGCCCGCCGACCAAGCAGGCGAGCGTGCTCGGCATCCTCTCGCTGGTCGGCGGCATCCCGTCGGTGGCGGTCACATTCGTCCCCTGTTGCGGGTGGGTGTTCGGCATCATCGGTGGGGTCATCGTCCTCACGCTCGGTGTCATCGGTCTCGTTCTGGCCAAGGGGTCGAACGGGCGAGTGGGGAGTGGCCTGCCCCTCGCCGGCACCATCCTGGGGGCGGTCGCAATCCTCATCTCGCTCCTCTGGCTCGTCTTCTTCACCGTCATCGCCGCCAGCACTCCCCCCACCACCCTTGGCGGGAGAACGGGCACCCCGGTCTCCCCGACCGACCCGATTTCCACGAGCGTGACGGCGGCCGATCTGGTGAAGGAGTTCAAGGACAACGAACCGGCGGCCGACGCCAAGTACAAGGGAAAGGTGATTGAAGTGACGGGGCGGGTGAAACTGGTGTCGGACCTCGACGGCGTGAATGACATCTCGGTCGAGTTGGACGGGGTGAACCTCGCCAGCGTGGACTGCCACTTCCCCAGCGGCCAGCGGGCGGCGGTGTCTGGCCTGACCCCCGGCACGACCGTCACCGTCCGCGGGCGGTGCGCCGGGCTGGTCGTGTTCGACATCGACCTGAACGACTGCCTCCTGATGCCCGGCGGGCCGAGCAAGCCGAGCGGGACTACGCCGACGAGTGGGAAGGCGACCCCGACGGGGACGAAGCCAACTGGTGCCACGAAGCCAGAGGGCGGGGCGAACGCGATGAAGGTGACGGCGGCCGAACTGGCGAAGGCCTACGGCGACGACGAAGAAGCCGCCGACAAGAAGTACAAGGGCAAGGTGCTCGAAGTGACCGGCAAAGTGTATCGCAATAAGCTGTACGTTCAGCCCGAGAATCCGGCGATCTGCTTCGGTCAGAAGGACCTGACGCTGGAGGTCGAGTGTCGAGTGAGCGAAAAAGTGAAGTCCGATCTGGCACTGGTGAACCTGGGGGATGCCATCACCTTCCGCGGCAAGTGTGTCGGACTGGACGACGACCTCGTCATCCTTGAAGACTGCACTGTGGTGAAGTGATGTACCTGGGCATCGAGATCGGCGGGACGAAACTGCAACTCGGCCTCGGGGCGGGCGATGGCAGCATCGCCGCCCTGTGGCGAGGGAGCGTGGACCGTGCCGCCGGTGGTGAGGGCATCCGCCGGCAGATCGTGGCGGCGGTGCCGGAGTTACTGGCACAGGCGAACGTGGACCGCTCGCAGTTGAAGGGCGTCGGCGTCGGGTTCGGCGGGCCGACCGACGACGCCACGCAGTCGGTCATCAAGTCGCACCACATCGCCGGTTGGGCCAACTTCCCCCTCGCATTGTGGCTCACCGAACTGCTTCATTTACCAACCGTCATCTGCAACGATGCCGACGTGGCAGGTTTGGCCGAAGCGCTGTTCGGGGCCGGGAAAGGGCTGAGTCCGATCTTCTACATCACGGTCGGCACGGGGGTCGGCGGCGGGCTGATTATCGACGGCGAAATCTACCGCGGTGTGGGCCGCGGGGCCGCTGAGATCGGGCACGTGCGACCGGCGTACCCGCTCGACGACTCCCGCCGCGGCGGAATCCTCGAAGACTTCGCCTCCGGAATGGGCATGGAGAGGCAAGTCGGCGACACGCTGACCGGCAAGCAGATCGCCGAGCGGGCACTGGCGGGCGACCCGCAGTGCAAGCACATCATCGACGCCGCCACGCAAGCCCTCGCTGAAAACATCTGCACCGTCATCAAGTTGCTCTGCCCGCGGCGGGTGATCATCGGCGGCGGGGTGTCGCTCATCGGCGAGGAGTTGTTCTTCGAGCCGATCCGCCGGTACGTCGTCGAGCGGGGGATGCAGGCGCTCGCCGGGCTGACCGACATCGTGCCGGCCGCGCTCGGCGAGGAGGTGGTGATCCACGGGGCGTTGGCGTTGGCGCGGCGGAAGCTCAAGTAGATGCCGCCTGCCGGGCGGCACCCGACGGGCTTGTCGGTCGCGGTCGAACAGTCCCCCGCAGGGAGGGGACGTGAGGCCCGACGCCAGACCCCCGTTTCTTTCAAGTGCGTTGTCGTCGGGCCTCGCGGTCCT
>JANNQE010000411.1:0-4023 GCA_031441625.1 Planctomycetia bacterium | reverse complement strand
TGATCCGGCCGGGCCGGGGCCGTCACGGGCACCCGCCGAAGACGACCGGCCGTTTCGCCGGTCCGATCCTACATTCTGACCCCGGGGAGTTCCCGACATGCGTCGCCGATCGCTCGCCCTCGTACTCGCGCTGTTCGCCGTCTTACCCGCTCGCGCCGAACCGGCGAAGAAGCCGAACGTCGTCATCGTCTTCATTGACGACCTCGGGTACGCGGACATCGGGCCGTTCGGGGCGACCAAGCAGAAGACGCCCCACCTCGACCGCATGGCCGCCGAGGGCATGAAACTCACGAACTTCTACGCCGCGCCCGTGTGCTCGGTGTCGCGGGCGCAGATGATGACCGGCTGTTACGGGGCACGGGTGTCCGTCCCCGGTGTGTACTTCCCCGCCGGGCCGCAGGGGCTGAACCCGAAGGAAGTCACGGTCGCGGAACGCCTCAAAGAACTCGGCTACGCGACGCAGTGCGTCGGCAAGTGGCACCTCGGCGACCAGCCCGAGTTCCTCCCCACGAAGCAGGGCTTCGACCACTACCTCGGCATCCCGTACTCGAACGACATGCAGAAGAAATCGAAGGAGACCGGCGAGCGCGTGGTGCCGCTGCTCCGTGACGACGCGGTGGCCGAACTGCTCACCGACGAGAAGCAGAGCCGGATCGTCGAGCGGTACACGAAGGAGGCCGTCGGGTTCATCACGGCGAACAAGGACAGGCCGTTCTTCCTGTACCTCCCGCATACCGCCGTCCACACGCCGATCCACGCGGGCGAGAAGTTCCGCGGGAAGTCCGCCAACGGGCGGTTCGGCGACTGGGTCGAAGAGGTGGACTGGAGCGTCGGTCAGGTGCTCGATACGCTCCGCGAACTCAAGCTCGCGGAGAACACGCTGGCCGTGTTCACCTCCGACAACGGCCCGTGGCTGGTGAAGGGCGCGGACGGCGGCAGCGCGAAGCCGCTCCGCGGCGGCAAGGGGAGCACCTGGGAGGGCGGCGTGCGCGTGCCGACCATCGCGTGGTGGCCCGGCAAGATCGCCCCCAAGAGCACCAGCGATGCCGTCGCGGGAACGATCGATCTCTTGCCGACTTGCGTGACGATCGCGGGTGGAAAAGTGCCGGCAGAACCGGTGATCGACGGCCGCGACCTCTCGCCAGTACTCTTTGGCAAGAGCAAGGACTCGCCGCGCGAGGCGCACTACTACTTCTCGGGGTACAACCTCCAGGCGGTGCGCCAGGGGCGATGGAAGCTCGCGATCGCCCCGCAAGTGGATGCGGCCGACAAGACCACGGCGGAGGCGTCGAAGATCAACCCGCGGCTCTACGACCTCGACAAGGACATCGGCGAAACGACCAACCTCGCCGACAAGCACCCGGACGTCGTCGAGAAGCTCAACAAGCTCGCCGCGACGATGAACGACGAGATCGGCGGTCAGAAGCCCAAGTCTCGCCGTCCTGCGGGCGTCGTGGCGAACCCCCAGCCGCTGTACCCCATCGACGAAGAACCCAAGTCGAAGGACACCCCGAAGTCCGTGGCACTGGACAAGCTCAAGCTCGGCGACGCGGTCCCGTCCGGGTCTGTGCCGCAGATCGCGGGCAAGGCCTTCACCCTGTCGTGCGAGATCGAAACCGACCTCCGCGATACCGTGATCGTGGCGCACGGCGGGGCGTCGGCCGGATACGCCCTGCACCTCAAGGAGGGTCGCGTGGTGTTCTCGCTGCGAACGGGACCGAAGGACGCGGTCACGGACGTTCAGTCGGAGCCGATCAAGGGGCCGGTCAAGATCGCCGCGGCCGTCGGCCAGGATGGGGCCATCGTGCTCACCGTTGGCGACCAGGCGGTCGTGAAGGGCAAGGCGCCGGGGCCGGTTCCGCGACAACCGGTGGAAGACTTCTGCGTCGGTCACGACAACGGCCGACCCGTCGCGAATTACTCGAATGGTAAGCCGTTTCAGGGGAAGATGACCGACCTGAAAGTGACAATCCGCTGACGTCGTAACGTTACGCGAAGGAGAAGCGATGCGCCCCTTCTTACTGTTCGTCGCGCTCGCGGTGAGAGTTCTGGCCGCAAGCGCCGCGGAACCGCCGAAGAAGCCGAACGTCCTGTTCATCGTCTCCGACGATCTGAACTGCGACCTCGGGTGCTACGGCCACAAGGTCGTGAAGTCGCCGAACATCGACCGGCTGGCGGCGAGCGGTGTGCGGTTCGACCGCGCCTACGTGCAGTACACCGTGTGTAACCCGAGCCGCACTTCGTTCCTCACGGGGTTGCGGCCGACCACCACCCGCGTCATGGACAACGCGACCCACTTTCGCAAGAACCTCACGGACACGGTCACGTTGCCCGAACTGTTCCGCAAGAACGGCTACGAGGCGGTCGGGCTGGGCAAGGTATTCCACCGCGGGCTGTCGCCGGACGACACGAAAAAGGAGATGGACGACCCGAAGTCGTTCGATCGCGTGTTCTACGGCCGAACCACCGCCGCCGGGAACACGGGCAAGGGCCGCAACTTGACCGGCGGGGCGCTCGCGTGGTGCCGGTGGCTCGCGGCCGGGGGCGCGGACTCCGAACAGGCCGACGGGCAACTCGCGGACGAAGCCGTGAAGTTGCTCGGCGAGAATCGGGAGAAGCCGTTGTTCCTCGCGGTCGGTTTCTACCGCCCGCACGACCCGTTCCAGTCCCCGAAGAAGTACTTCGACCTCTACGACAACAGCAAGTTCGACCTCCCGAAATCGCCCGACGGTTACACGCCGCCGTACCCCCTCTCGCTCGGCGGGGGCGCGTTCAAGGACGCGTTCGACACGTTCACGGACAAGGAGCGGCGCGAGTTCCTACACGCCTACCACGCCGGCGTCAGTTTTATGGACGCGCAGGTGGGCCGGTTGCTCGACGCGCTCGACAAGAACAAATTGAGCGAGAACACGATCGTGGTGTTCCTGGGCGACCACGGCTACGAACTCGGCGTCCGGAACTGGTGGAACAAGAACACGCTCTTCGAGCGGAGCTGCCGCACGCCCTTGATCGTCCGCGTGCCGGGTGCGAAGGGCAACGGCAAGCCGACTTCGGCGCTCGCGGAGTTTCTCGACATCTACCCGACCCTGGCCGACCTGTGCGACCTCAAGGACGTGCCAAAGCAACTCGAAGGCGCGAGCTTCCGCAAGCTTCTCAACGACCCGAGTCGAAAGCACAAGGAGGCGGCGCTGACCGTCATCAAGCGGGGGCCGGTACTCGGGCGGTCGGTCCGCACCGAGACGTACCGGTACACCGAGTGGGACGGCGGCAAGAAGGGCGCGGAGCTGTACGACCACATGGCCGATCCCGGCGAGTGGGTGAACCTCGCAGACGACAAGAAACTCGAGGCGACGCGAAGCGAACTGTCCGCGCTGATCACGAACACCGAAGCGGGAGGCAAGCGATGAGGACGATCCTGACGCTGTTCGCCGGGTTGTTCGCGACGGCGAACGCGGCCGCCGCCGATCCGGCGAAGAAGCCGAACGTGTTGCTCATCCTGGCCGACGACCTCGGGTTCTCCGACCTCGGCTGCTACGGCGGGGAGATCGACACCCCGAATCTGGACGCGCTGGCGAAGGACGGGCTGCGGTTCACCCGGTTCTACAACACCGCGCGGTGCTGGCCGACCCGCGGGGCGATTCTCACCGGGTACTACGCCCAGCAGATCCGCCGCGACACGGTGCCGGGGGTGCCGAGCGGGAATCAGGGGGTTCGCCCGGCGTGGGCCAAGTTGCTGCCGGACCTGCTGAAGCCACACGGCTACCGCTCGTACCACTCCGGCAAGTGGCACGTCGACGGTCTGCCGCTGCAGAACGGGTTCGAACACTCGTACAGCCTGAACGACCACGACCGCCACTTCGCCCCAAAGAAGCACACCGAGGACGACAAGCCGCTGCCGCCCGCGGACCCGAAGAGCGGGTACTACTCCAGCACCGCGATCGCCGACCACGCCATCGCCCAACTGAACGGCCACTTCGGGAAGCACCCCGACGAACCGTTCTTCGGGTTCGTGGCGTTCACCGC
>JANNQE010000410.1:0-1856 GCA_031441625.1 Planctomycetia bacterium | reverse complement strand
GCGGCCTTGGGGTGCCGGGGGCGGGGCACCCGGAGGGAGAACCCGAGCCGGACCAACCACCGCCACCCGGTCTGGGGGACGACCTCGACGCCCCACCGGTCCCGGACGTGCCAGGCCACCTCGGTCCCGGTCCACAGCCCGCCGTCGGGCGGGTCGGCCTGGAGTGCGGCGTACAGGTCGGCCCGTTGGGCCTGGGTCAGGACGGGTGCGGCCCCGTTACCCCGGCGGCCGTCGGCCAACCCGTCGGGGCCGTCGGCGTTCCACCGCTTGAGCAGGGTCCGGCCCCATGCCGCGGTCAGCCCGACGGCCCGCGCGGCCCGCCCGGCGGATATCGGGGCGTCCGGCCGGGTGACCAGCCAGAGAACCTGCCACCGGGACTTCTCGGCGTCCGGGCAGGTCCGGTACCGCCGGGCGATCTCGGCCGGCGGCAGGTGTTCGATCACAGGTAAGCGGGTCATGGTTATCCCTCCCCAGATTGGACGGGGATAGCCATCAACGCGATTCCAGTACTTTCAAGTTGGTGGTGATCGAGCCTCGGCGTCCATGGGCGAGCCCATTGCGGTGATCGTGACAAGGATGTCCAACAGGAGAACGAGTCGGGCGGCGGCCAGGGCCCACCCGCGGGACTCGACCCGGCAGGCCCACACCCAGGCGTTCCGGAGTACCAATCCGATCGCCACCCACAGGAGGCGGATCACGCCGTCCCGGCTCGACGTCCGGGGCCGAACCTCGCCGAGCTGGCGGTAGCTGCTCTCGACCCCGAACCGCATCCGGTACAGGTCCCGGACCGCGACCGGCCCGCCGCCGACGTGCCACGTCATGTACAGCAGTTTGCGGGTGTGCCGCTGCCCCGTCCGGACGTGCCGGTAGCTCTTGTGGGCCAGGACGACCGTCACCCGCACCGACCGGCCACGGTCGGCGTGCGTGTACGTGTACCGCCCGGCCCGACGCCGGCGGAGCGCGCGGAGCCCGGTCGCGGGGACTCCCGGCCGGGGCTTCCGCCCGCGGATCACGGCCGGGATGACGAACGGGAGGTGGCGGGTCTGGAGGAGTTGCATCACCGCGATCGAGAAGAACGCCCGGTCCAGAAGGACCACCCGGATCGGGACTCCGGCCGCGATCACCTGATCGAGCAGGCGAGTCAACACCCCGGTCATCGGCTCCTTGTGGGCGACCGCGGTCAGGCCGACCGTGTACCGATCCGGCCCGCCGACGACGCACGCGGTGGCGTACGTGTGGAACGTGTGCGTGCCGGCCTCGGTCTTGGCCCGCGTGGTGTTCCGGTCGGGAACCCCGTAGTACGGGACGCGGTGGTAGTCGATCGCCAGGCGGGCCGCCCGCGGGCGCTTCGGGAGCGGGGCGTGGAGGGCCGGGAGGAGTCGCCCTTCCAACGTCCGGCGACGCTTCGGGAGGACGGTCCGGAGGGCGTCCCAGACGGCCTGCCCGGTCGGGGCACCGGGGATCGCCTGGCACGCGGCCGCGACGGACCGTGCGAACGCGGCGGCCCACACCAGGACCTGCCAGACCACATCGGGAGTACAGGTGCGGCGGCCGGCCGGGAGGCGGACGGCGGATGACAACCAGGTGACCAGGACGAGCCGCAGGTGCCGGGTGGCGGCGGCCGACCGGCGCGGGATCGGATGGGGTGCGGAACGCATGGGTGGCCTCCGGGGTGTGAGTGCCGCAACTCCTATTCCCGGCGATACTAATGCGTTCTGCTACCACTCACGACTCAAACTTGAAAGTACTGGATTCCGTGTGGATACGGTTCCCAGGAAATCGTTGCCGGTTCGGTCGTGGGGCACGTTTCCAACGTGCCCGGAACAGACGGGCACGTTGGAAACGTGCCCCACGAC
>JANNQE010000409.1:0-2832 GCA_031441625.1 Planctomycetia bacterium | reverse complement strand
GGCGGCACCTACCAACACTCACTTCGCCTCGAGCAGCATCCGCAACCGCTCGGTGTCGGCCTCGCGATACGGGCTGAAGTGCCCCACCACCTTGCCGCTCTTGTCGATCAGAATCGGTTCCGACGACAGGCCGTAGGCTTTCGCGGCCGGCGCGTCTTGCGCTTTCAACAGCCCGATGGGGAACGGGATGTCGCCCTTCGGCCACTTGTCGGTGCGGATGGCGTCCAGCTTCTTGTCGAGCTGCTTCACCGTCGTGATCTGCTCGTTGAACTTCGACGGGTAATGCACGCCGACGACCACCAGACCCTTGTCGGAAAAGTCGTTGTGCAGTTGAACGAGGCCGGGCATCGCGTAGATGATGTCGGTCATCTCGTCGGCGGTGAAGAACTTGAGCACGACCACCTTGCCCTTCAGGTCGGCGGGCTTCACTTCCTTCCCCTTCCACTCGGCCATCTCGCCGAGGTCGGGTGCCGCCTTGCCGCGGAGCGCCCCCACCTTGCTCGGCTCCACTTCCAGCTTCAGGGTCTTCCCCTCCGGGCCGACCGCGACGGCGTGCGTGTGGCTGAACGTGGGGTAGCTGTTCTCGCCGGGCGAAATCTCCTCCTTCAGGTACTCGCCGCGGGCGAGCAGCTTGTACTCACCGACGGGCACAGTGAACTCGAACTCGGACTTGTGCGAGTGGTACGCGAGCACCCAGATGACGTTGTGGGCACACAGGTAGACACTCGTGGGGCCGGCGTCCACCCCGTTCGGGCAGACCACCTTGCCGGTCAGCTTCGCTTCCGGCCGCAAGGTCACGGTCAAGCCGTTCATAATGCGGGCCGGCGAGATCGGTTCGAGCGCAACCAGCTTCCGCTTCTCGTGGCGGACGTACAGGATGCCGTTCAACCGGTAGCCGTCGTTCTTCGCGGCGTCCACGTCGAATTTCGCCTCCCCGCCTTGATTCGTCTTCGGCACCGGCGGCACGCTGGCCTCGGTACTCGTCGCCTCCTGCTTGGAGATCGAGTGCATTTGGCACACCGTCGCCCCCTCCACCGGCTTGCCGTCGGCGTCCACCACCTTCACAGTGAACTCCTTCACGTCCTCCGGCTGGAACCCCTTTTTCCGCCGCTTCAGGGTGAATCGGAACTGCTTCAGCTTCGGGCCGGTCTCGAACTCCTTCGGCCGCGGGTCGCCCGGGGTGGCGGCCAGGCACATCTCCAACGCCTCGCCGTCGAAGCGGTAGATGCCTTTGATGGTGCCGTCCTTGACCCCGAGCGCCTTCTTCGCCTGTTCGTTCACCGTCATGTCGAAGTGCTTGGGGGATTGGGTCTCGTCGATGGTGAACCTGGTGTTGTAATCCAACCCGAAGTACCGACTGACGGTGATGTACTCGCCGGCGAAGGTGATGACCGACCGCCACCCCTGGTGGATGCCGTTCGCCCCGCCGATGGACTCGGCCGAGTCGAACACCCAGTCGTCCCGCAGCCGCTCGACGTCCGTCTCCTTCTGGGCCTTCGGTTCGGCCGGCGGTTTGGCCACCGGCTTTGGCTCGTCGGCCAGCAGCGCCGCGGCGGACCCGCCGGCGAGCAGCACCACCGCGGTGAGTGCCACCACCGCGAGCGACCGGCGGGCGAACGTGTGCAACGTCATCATGCGAGTGACCCCGTGGGCGACGGCCGCCGCTCGGCCCGGACTGATGGTCGGGGCGAACGCGGCCGTCACGATGGATCGAACGGATTCGGGGGCGAGAGCCGAGCCGCGGGGCAGGTCGGCGAGGAACACGGCGACGGCGGGCACGACCACCCCACGGGCGAGCAGGCGTTCGCGTAACAAGGCCTTGGCGCGACTCAACCGACCCGACAGGGTGCCGGGCTTCACGTTCAATTGGGCGGCGGCCTCGTGGTAGCTCAGCCCTTGCAGGCAGCACAGCACGAGCGGCAGGCGGTAGCGGTCGGGCAGGCGGTTCAGTTCGGCGTCGAGGTCGGGGATGGTGTCCTCACCCGGCGGCTCACACCGCCGGTTCACCAGATCACTCGTCGTCTCTCGCCGGCCGTTCGCCACGCGGAGCGCACAGCGGTACGCCACCTGGGCCAGCCAGCCGGCGACGGCGGTCCGCACCGTGTCGGCCTTGCGGGCGAGCACCAGGAACGCCGCCTGTGCCGCGTCCTCGGCGTCGTGGCGGTGGCGGAGCACGCGGCGGCACACCTCGAACACCAGCCGCGAGTGCCGCCAGACGAGCAGCTCGAACGCCGCCTCGTCGCGGTCGGCCACGAACCGCCGGAGCAGTTCGCCGTCCGGCGTAGGCGTTTCGGGGGTGACGGTGGGGAGCGGCATCACCCCAATAGAGGGGGCGTCGGGCGGAAATGCTACGGGAAAATGTTGTGGTCTGCTCGCTCTGCGAGCGGGTCCAACCAGACCGCTCGCGGAGCGAGCAGACCACATTTTGTCACCCCACCACCGGGCCGAGGGTGACGGCGGGTTCGACCACGGCCACGGACGTCTGGTGCTTCTTCGTGTCCGGCATCAGGTCGTACATGGTCTCGACGATCACGTCCTTGATCTCCAGGAACGCCTTCGCGCAGTCCGGGTCGAACTGGCGGCCGGCCTGCCGCTCCACTTCCGCGAAGGCTTCGGCCGGCGGGCGGCCCTTCTTGTTCGGGTGGTACGGGCGGTCGGAGGTCATGGCGTCGAACGCATCCGCCACGGCCACGATGCGGGCGAGGAACGGGATGTCCGTCTTGGCCAGCCGCTCCGGGTAGCCGGTGCCGTCCCACCGCTCGTGGTGGTTCCGCACGATGGGGATGATGGGCAGCAGCTCGGGAATGTTCGACAGGTAGTCGGCCCCGAGGG
>JANNQE010000408.1:0-2578 GCA_031441625.1 Planctomycetia bacterium | reverse complement strand
GGCGGCACCTACCGGAGTTCGCCATGCCGCCGCCGACGCAGCCGCCCGCCCGCGGCATGTTGCCTTCCATCCTCGACCGCCTGCTCGACCCGGAGTCGGCCGGCACCGCCATCATGACCGGGTACACGGTCGACAAGATGGCGTCGGCCGTCCGCCGCGACCTGGAAGAGTTGCTGAACACCGTCAGCCCGCACCACCAGTTCCCCGAGCAGTTCCCCGAGACGCGGGACTCCGTCGTCACCTACGGGCTGCCGGATCTGGCGTCCGTCGAGTCGCTCACCGGCGAGCAGCGGGCCACCCTGGCGTCGCTCATCCGGCACGCGGTGGAGCGGTTCGAGCCGCGGCTGAAGCGGGTGCGGGTGACGGTGCTGAAGGCGGAGGCGGACGCCGTGCGGGGGGCGATCAAGTTCCGCCTGGACGCCCGCCTGACGGTGGACCCGGCGCCGGAGGTGTCGTTCGACACGGTGCTGAACGTGGGCACCGGCAAGTACGAGGTGAGTAAGGCGGCCGGGGCGTGAACCGGCCGGTTCGCCGCGAGGCAACGCTGATCGCTCGCGGCGAACCCCGGCGCGCATCCGTACCTTACCCCGGACCCACCGGGCCGACTGATGAGCGACGCGCTGTTCCGCTACTACGAGACGGAGCTGTACTACATCCGCAAGCTGGCGGGCGAGTTCGCCCGCAAGTACCCGGCCGCCGCCGCCCGCCTGCAACTGGAGGCCGACCGCTCGGCCGACCCGCACGTCGAACGGCTGATCGAGAGTTTCGCCCTGCTCGCCGGCCGCATCCGCCACAAGATCGACGACGAGTTCCCCGAACTGACCGACGCCCTGCTGACCGTCGTCTACCCGCACACGCTCGCCCCCATCCCGTCGATGGCGGTGGTGCAGTTCGATTTGTCCGCCGCCCGCGGCACCCCCGACGGCGTGCCCATCCCTGTTCACAGCCCGCTGCACACCGGCCGCGTGGGCGACCAGTATTGCAAGTACCGCACCTGCTACCCGCTGCGGCTGTGGCCCATCCGCGTCGCCCACGCCCAACTGCACGAGCCGCCGTTCCCGGTGAAGCCGCCGCCGTTCGCCGACGCCGTGTTGCGTCTGACGCTGTCCGTCACCGGCGAACTGCAGCTCTCGCAGATGAAGCTGGACACGCTCCGCCTGCACCTGCTCGGCACGGAGGCGCTCACCGCCCCGCTGTACGACCTGCTGTTCAACCACGCCATCGAGGTGGCGTTCGTCGACCCCGACCGCCCGCAGGTGGTCGCCCGCTTCCCCGCCGCCGAGGTGCTCCGCCCGGTCGGGTTCGACCCGGCCGACGCCGTGCTGCCGTTCGCCGACAACGTGTTCCCCGGCTACCGCCTGCTCACCGAATTCTTCGCCTACCCGCCGAAGTTCCTGTTCGCGGATCTCGGCGGGTGGGAGGAAGTCCGGCGGGTGGTCGCCCCGACCCGCACGGTCGAAGTGCTGGTGTTCCTCAACCGCTCGCACACCGAACTCAAGCAGCGGATGACGGCCGACCTGTTCCGCCTCGGCTGCACGCCGGTGGTCAACCTGTTCGAGCAGACGTGCGAGCCGATCTCGCTCACGCACGCCCGGTTCGAGTACCGCGTGGTGCCGTCGGTCAGTCAGACGCTCGGCCACGAGGTGTACAGCATCCAGCGGGTGACGGCCGCCGGCAAGAACGGCACCGACCGTGAGTACCAGCCGTTCTTCCGCTTCCGGCACGGGGCCGACCGGCACACGGCCACCGCCTTCTGGTACGCCAGCCGCCGCCCGGCCGTCGCCCCCGACGACCGCGGCACCGACCTGTTCCTGCACTTCGCCGACACCGACTTCAACCCGTACACGTCGGCGACGGACGAGGCGGTGATCGTGCGGACGCTCTGCACCAACCGCGACCTGCCGACGCGGGTGCCGCGGGTGGGCGAGACGGTGAAGATGGAGCCGGCGTTCGCCAGCCCCGGCGCGACGGTCAAGTGCGTGCGGAACCCGACGGCGTCGCTGCGCCCTCCTGCCCCGCGTGGGCGATACTGGCACCTGATCAGCCACCTGAACTTGAACCATTTGCCGTTCACGTCGGACGGCAGCGGGCTGGAATCGCTCAAGGGGCTGCTCGGGCTGTACGACTGGACCGACCCGGCATCCGACCCGCATGCGGCGGCGCAGGCGCGGCAAGCCATCGACGGGCTGGTGGGGGTGAAGGGCGAGCGGGCGGTGTCGTGGGTGGGCGGCGACATCGGCGGGATGGTGCGGGGGACGAAGGTGACGGTGGAACTGGACGAAGGCAAGTTCGTCGGCGGCAGCGGGGTGCTGTTCGCGTCGGTGTTGGAACGCTTCTTCGCGCTGACGGCGTCGGTCAACTCGTTCACGCAACTGGTGGCGAAGTTCCGCCAGCGCGACGGGGTGTTGAAAGCGTGGCCGCCGCGAGCCGGGGACAAGCCGCTGGTGTGAGGAATGTCGCCGCCACGCGCCCCCGGGGGGGTAGCCGTAGGCCCCCCCGGGGGGGGGGGGCGACAAATGGGGGGGGTTTGACAAGAACGCCGCCCGGTGGGGCACCCCCACGGACCCCGGTCGCAATG
>JANNQE010000407.1:0-5154 GCA_031441625.1 Planctomycetia bacterium | reverse complement strand
AACCGAGCCAGGTCGTCGTCCAGCCGGGGTTTGAGGGCTCGGATCTGGGCCACGTCCATGCGGAAACCTCCTGTCGGCAACAACACGCCGCCGAGGTTTGCCGATCCCGCCCAGTTTGGTCAAGATCACACCGTGCGCTGTGGTATTAACCGCGCCGGACAATTCGGACGCCGTCAGCCCAACACAGCGGGTCAGCGCAGAACCACCCGGAGGCCGAAGGCTCGGCCTGAGTCAGCGCCGTCCGAACAGCGTTCGCCGCCCGCGTCTGATTTTTGATCGCTCGATACCTCTGCTTCAGGGCGGTACCGGTCGCAGCGTCCTGAGGGTGAAGGCAGAAGTGTCTCAGCAGGGCTCGTGCTTCCGCGGTCCGTAATCGCACTTCGCGCCCCCGCACCCACACACGCACCTCGTGTCCAACCTCCTCGAACTCCACCACCATCCCGAACGTCCGCGCCGTGGTGTCGTCCTCCGTCACCACCCGCCCGAAGCACCGTTCGGCCTGGTCCGCGGTGAACGTTTACACCCCGACCGGTTTGCGTTCGGATCATCACACCATGTCGTTGCCGATCATCGCACGCACACCCGCCTGCACGGTGCCGTACTTGGTCACAAGGTAGTCGATTTCCTCCGGCGAGAAGTTGAGGGTACGCTTCGTCTGCTTCCCGCTCGTGGACCTCGGCGGGCGACCTCTGCGGTAGCCGTTGGCCGTATTCGGCTTCGGCCGGTGGTCGGCGTAGTGCGGGAGCGTCAGCAGTCGTCATCGGTTTCGGCCCGTGGAATCGCGGCGAGCGCTGCCAGGTCGGTCGGAGAGAGGCGGAACCACTCGCCGTTCTCTCGCACCCCGGCAAGCCGCCGAAGGAGAGTCGATTCGAGCCAAACCGAATGACCAGTCTGAATGGAATGAACGACCGCCGGGCGGATCGGTAGGAGTGGCGAGAAAGTGTTCAGCCGGTCGTGCAGTCTGTGGGCTCGACCGATTTTGTAGCAGCCTTCGACGGGGCCGATGACGTACACCACCCCCGCTATCCGATTGGCGCCTTGATGCCGTTCTCCTTCAGGTGCTGATCCAGGGCGATTTGTACCTCCGCCGTGATCGGCCGGCGGGTCTTCCGTTTCAACTCCTTCATGACCTCCCGATACGCTTCCGGAAGCCGTACGACGAACGTGCTCTTGTGCCGGTCGGCCTTCTCGTCCTTCATTCGTAGTCTCCTTGTTCACGAGTCACCTCCGCCACAAGAGTAACATAAATGTGATTTGTGGCAACCCACAGTTGATAGGTCGTGTTTCTGGGTGTATAAATTGTGTGTCGGGGCAATCTCTTCGATGCCCGTGACAGCGGGCCACACACGGAGAGCAGTGATGATGAGCGTGCAGCAGATCCGGGAGGCGGCCGAGCGGAAGCCCTTCCAGCCCGTCCGCCTGGTGAAGGCGAGCGGGAACAGCTACGACGTGACGCACCCGGAGAACATCCGCGTGCTCACGCGGGTCACGGCGGTGGTGGTCGGGAACGGCGAGGAGGCGTACTTCGCCACCCTCGACAATGTAACCATGGAGGAGATCGTGCCCATCATGACGGCGGCGAAGCGGAAGAAGTGACGGACAGGACCGGGGGGTGACAGCCCCCCGGTCCCTTCGCCCGCCGCCACGGAGCGCGGCGGGCACCTTCATCCTACCACACCGCCCCACCAGTCATGAGCGCGACCAACACGCCCCCGCCGAAGAAGGTCGGCCGCCCGCCACGGTCAGCGAGCGGCCCACAGCAGAAGAAGACGCTCAACTTCACCCCCGACGAACTAGCCCACCTGGAAGCGAAGTACGGCACCGTGCAGGCGGGCGTGCGGGAACTGATCCGACGGGACCGCCCCAAGTGACCGGAGTCAGCCCAGCTCGGCCATCGCCCGAGCCGCCGCCGCGTAGTCGGCCCCGGTATAAAACCGCTGTGTCACCCCGACGGCCGCGTGCCCGCCCACCGCGCTCGCCGCCTCCGCCCCGAACCTGGCCTGCACGAACCCGAGGCACGTCTTGCGGAGCTGCTTCGGCGTCCACCGAGGCACCCCGGCCGCGTCACACGCCCGCTCAACGGCTTGGTTCAGGCTGTCGGCGGTGTAGGTGGCATTGAGTTTCTTCCCGTTCGCCCCTTTCGGTTTCTTGTACGTGCCGTAGTTGCCGGGCTTCCGTTTCGCCTTGTTCCTCGCCACCGCGTGGGCACGCCCGGCGGCCGGCGAGAAGATCGGAACGGTCGGGTCGTCACAGAGCAGCGGCATCAACACCGCCTGGGCGGTTTTGCCCAGGAAGATCACACGGTCCCCGCCCCGCCACTGGTTTTTGTGGTCTGACTTCACGGCCGCCCATACCCCCAGTTCATCCAGGTCGAGGGGCACGGTCCCGCCCGCCCAGCACACGCCCGACCGGACGATGTCGCCGCACCGCAGGTCCAGCACCTCGGCCGGTCGTGCCCCGCACAGCCGTAGCACCTGCACGGCCGCCCGCGGGGGCGGGGGCAAGTGGGGCAGGGTGGTTGTGACTATTTCGTCCGGGACGGCCGGCACCCGAACCGGCAGGCGGGCTTCCCCTTTCGCGGGGCCGGGCACCAGTTTGATCGCCGCCGCCCGGTCGGGGTCCACGCGGCCGACCACGGCCGCCCACTGGTAGCACCGCTTCACGAGCGACACCAACCGCATCACCACCCGCCGCCCGTACCGCGAGCGAGCGGTGGGGTTGCCTTCTGTGTCCAGTTCCTTCAACCAGCACAACGCCGACTGCCACGCGAGGAGGTCGGCCGGCGTGAACGTGGTCGCGTCCGTCGCCCGGTGCGGCCCCGGTTCCTCCGCCGTCCCGAACAGCAGCACCCCGGCTTGGGCCACCAGTCGGCAGTCGCCCGAGCGGTGCGGGGACGCGATCCAGTCCCTCCACAACATGGCGAGGAAGTCCGTCGCTTCCTGCTCGACGAACAGGCCGGCGTCCGGGTGCTGGCTCCAGATGCCGACTTGCCGCTGGAAGTTGGCCATCGCGTCGGCGGACGGCTTCCCGCCGGGTAACTCTTTCGTGGCCTTCAGCCACGGGCCGAAGGCGAACGTCTTGGTCCGGTAGGTGCAGACCGCCTGCCCCTTGTGATTCCGCAGACTGAGTTCGTGCGGCTGACGGGCCTTGCGAGGCATCAACGACTCCCCCCGTTGGCCATTCTTGGGAACAACCCCCAAGAATGGGGCTGTACAAGAACAGGTGTTCAGGCGGAGCGCAAACGAAAAGAGCCAGCAATTGCTGGCTCTTTCTCAATGCCCCAGACAGGATTCGAACCTGTGACCTAGCGTTTAGGAAACGCTCGCTCTCTCCCCTGAGCTACAAGGGCCGGCGGGAGCAATCATACCACCCGCCCGCCGCCCCACCAACGGCATTACCGGCCGACCGCGACTGACCTCGCCGTCGACCGACGGGTTGCGGATACACTGGTGTCAATAAGGAAACCGCGAGGGAATCAGATGATCTCCACCCGCGACCTGAGCAACCTGCCGGACATCGACGCCCTCCACCGGCTGATGCAGTCGCTGGCGGTGCTGGGCGCCATCTTGTCACCGGACTGGGAGTACCGCTACTTCTCGTTCAACTCGAAGTGGTCGATGGGCGAGCAGATGGGGTCGATGCGGAATGGGAGTGGCGACGACCTGTTCGCCCACTTCACGAGGGCCGGGTGCTTCGTCAAAGGGTTCGCGCACGAAGCCGCGATGACGCCCTACCGCGACGACGGCACGAAAGGAGTCTGGCCGGGCATACTCGATTCGGTCCCGAAAGAGTTCGCCAAGTCGCTCCGCGAGCCGGCATTTATGATGGGGGACACCACGTTCTGCTTCTGGCGATTGGACGGCGATCCGGCGTGGTCGTGCGGCGACATCAAGTACCCGAAGGGCAACGACCCGGACGGGTCGAGACGGTTCCTCCGCTACTACGACGGCAAGCCGGCGACCTACCGCAAGCAGGCGGCGGAGTATTTCGACAAAGAGGTGCCGTTGGCGGTCGTCCGGGCGGTGTACGCTCACGTACCTCTGACGTCAGAGTTGGTCAAGGAGCTGAATCCGGAGATCAAACTTTCAGATCTGATGGCTGACTTGGAAGAGATCGGATACCCGGCGGTCTGAAGTGCTCTGCTCGCTCCGCGAGCGGTCTTCGGAATCCACTCGCGGAGCGAGCAGAGCACGGGGTTCGCCGCCTCAGCCGATGGCCGCGTTCACGATGGCCAGGAACTGGTCGGCTTTCAGGCTGGCCCCGCCGACGAGCGCGCCGTCCACGTCCGGCAGGCTCATCAGCCCGGCCGCGTTGTCCGGCTTCACGCTCCCGCCGTACTGGATCTGCACGTGGGCGGCGGTGCCGGCGTCGAACTGCGTGCCGATCTTCCCGCGGATGAAGGCGTGCGCCGCCTGCGCCTGTTCGGGCGTGGCCACCTTGCCCGTACCGATGGCCCACACCGGCTCGTAGGCCAGCACCACCGAGTGCATCTGAGCCGAGGTCAGCCCGACCAGGCCGTGCGTCAGTTGTCGCTCCAGCACCGTTTCCGTCTGGTCGGCCTCGCGTTCGGCCAGCAGCTCGCCCACGCAGAAGATCACCTTCAGCCCGTTCGCCAGCGCCGCCTTCGCCTTCTTGTTCAACAGGTCGTCCGCCTCGCCCGTGCCGTGCCGCCGTTCGCTGTGCCCGATGATGACATATTGACAGCCCACGTCGCGGAGCATGGGCGGCGACACCTCGCCGGTGTAGGCCCCCTCTCTTTCGAAGTGACAGTTCTGCGCGCCGAGCAGCACGCTCGTGCCCTTCAGTACGTCGGCCACCACCGCCAGGTAGGGGAACGGCGGGCACACGGCCACCATCACCCGCTTGTCTTCCCCCAGGTTCATCGCCACCGTCGCGGCCAGCCCTTTGGCGCTGCTCGCCGACGTGTACATCTTCCAGTTGCCGGCGACGAATTTCGGGCGCAACGGACAATCCGCGGAGGGGGGGGGGGGGGTCAGAGTAGCGAAGCGGGTGGGCGACTTCCGGGCGAACCCCCGCCGCCAGGCCCGCGGGTGGGGGGGGTTGGTGGCAGGCACCCCCCGCCCATGCGGCCGGGGGTAGCCAAAAACCACCACCTCCGACGAGAATGGCCGCTTGGGGGCGGGGCGGGGTGTG
>JANNQE010000406.1:0-5911 GCA_031441625.1 Planctomycetia bacterium | reverse complement strand
CCCGACCGCTTCCAGGCGTCGACCAATGCTCGCCAGGCGCGGACCTTCTGGGGACGGTGTGTTGACATGCCGGAGTTCTCACACGGGAAAACTCACAGACTACCCGACCCTGCCAGGCGTCATTTCGCCGGACGCGTACGTCGAACCCGCCCGCTCCAAGCCAACACCGCCCCGCCCCCCGCGGCCGACGGTGCCCCCGGCCCCCACGCTAACACCGGCCGTGCCTCCACTCGCTGACGACTCTGGCGAGTACGTGTACCTGCTGGCCAAAGAGTTGAAGGTGAGCAACGAGCGGGTGCTCGATTTCTGCCGGGAACTACACTTCACCGACATCATCCGGCACCACCAGCGTTTGACGGTGGGGCAAGAGCGGGCCGTCCGCGCGCGGATCAAACACCTCGCCAGCCTGCCGCCACCGCCTCCACCACCGCCGCCCGAACCGCCCCCGCCGCCGGTCAGGCCGAATGAACGGCCGGTGTACCAGTTGGCGAAGGAACTCGACGTGACGAACGGGCATGTGCTCGCCGCGTGTGCCGCGCTCGGCTTCGAGGGCGTTTGGCTCCACCACCACACGCTGACGCCGGCACAAGAAGTGGCCGTTCGCAATCGGTTGAAAAACCCACCCAGCGTGCCCCCGCCCGCCGCGCCGACTCCGCTCCCGCCGAAGGCGAGCGAGCCGCCACCGCCGCCGACTATGCTACCAGTCGCTCAACCCCAGCGCGAAGCCAAGCCGAAGGCCCCCGATCTGATCCGAATCTTCCGACTGGCGGCTGACCTGAAGGTGGAGAACAAGCTCCTCATCGATATCTGTCAGGAATTGGGCTTCGAAAAGGTCAAGAACCAACTCAACAGCCTCACGCCCGAGCAGGAAGCGCAGGTGCGGAAGCGCGTGGCCGAACGGATACCCAAGTTTACCAGTACCGAGCCGCCTCGCCGTGTGGTGCCGTTGCACCCGCCAGTCCGCCCCCTACCAGGTCCCGCCCCGGTGGCCCCGCCACGGATTCCCCCTCCGCGCGTCCAACTGCCCTGCCGACCCGACCGACGGTCGCTGCGGTGCCTCCGCCCAAGACTGCCGAGCAGGGGAAAGCCCCCTTCAAGCTCACATCCGAACAGATTCAGCGGCTTCGCAACCTGGAGGCTGATCGCAAGGTCAAGTTCGGACCGGTGACCCCCATTCGGCGCGAGGAAACCGACCGACCAGGGCACCCACCCACCGCGCCCCAACCGGGGCTGACACCTGCGCCGGTCTCTCAGGTTCCGACGGGAACAGAGGTGTTGCCGGTCGAACCGTCTCCGCTCGTCGAGGCGGTCGCTGACCCCACGCCCCCGCCGGTGATCCCCCTTCCGCCCGAGCCGCGCGCCGACGAGTCGGTCCCGCCGCCGAAGTCGCCCAACGCCTTCCTGGCCGAAGCGATCACCCTGACTTTCCCCCTGCCGATCGCACTCCCGTACCGCCGGGTGCTGACCGAACCGGACCCGCTGAAACGGTTGACCAACCTGTGCCTGGCGGCCGTCGCACTGGTCCGCTACGTGGCGGTCCTGGCGGTGAGCGACCTGATCCGGATGAAAGCCGAGTCGCCCTCACCAGGTCTCCCCGCCCACCCGGTGTTCGACTTCCTCCGCCGAAAACAGAACCTCTCGTTCGGCGACTGGCGGACAGTCGCACATATGGCGGCGAAGGAACTTCGGTCGGACAAGGCGCGGGTGTTCGACGAACTGCCGAACGCCCTCACCGCAGGTTCGGAGTTCGACACCGCGATGAGCCAATTGAACGCGGTCAGGAATCTGAGAATCGGGCACCCCGAGGGCGAGATCCCAACGACCGAGGGGGAGGCCCGTGAGGCCTTCGACACGGCACACCCGGCATACCTGCGGGTGGTACGGGCGGTTCACTTCGTCTCCGGATACGCCCTCGGTTTCGCCCGCGAGTACGCATCCTTCTCGAATAAATCCGCCCACCGATACAAACTGCACGGGTGCGTGGGGTGGTGGGTAGCGCAGGCGGAATCGGAAGTCGCCGTCGAGAAGTTCCCTTCCCCGCTCCAGTTG
Source organism: Planctomycetia bacterium (assembly GCA_031441625.1). Lineage (GTDB taxonomy): Bacteria > Planctomycetota > Planctomycetia > Gemmatales > Gemmataceae > JALHQU01. The sequence continues at coordinate 3,862 of JANNQE010000406.1, read as the reverse complement.
GACGCGCCGTTCGTCATGACCCCGGACCAAACCCGGTTGCTTCACTTGTGGCCGATGCTGACGGCGGGGAACTCGGGGCAGAATACCCAACCCGCCTTATTCACCTTCACCCAACTGACGAAAGCGGGGCGATTCGCGTCCGAGGTGGACTACCACGCTGTCTCCGTCCGCGACCAGTGCGTGCGGCGATGGCACACCCCGCCGCCGGCGGACGACGGCTGGCTGTTCCGCACCGTCACTGAGCGGTACGCCCCGCTCACCTTGCCCCTGCCCGACGGCCGCGGGTATGCCGACCGGATGCTCCGCCGGACGAAGGACATGATCGGGGTGATGTTCGGCGACTACCGCCTGGAAGCCGTCCTCGGCCGCGGCGGGTGCGGCACCGTTTACACCGGGGTGGCGGCCGACGGGCGGCGGGTGGCGGTGAAAGTGTTGCACGAGGAGGGGGGCGAAGAGGCGGTGAAGCGGTTCCTGACCGAACACGACCGCCTGCGACAGTCCGACCACTCGGGGCTGATCCGTGTCTACGAGCCGGGCGAGGAGGACACGCCGAACGGCATCCGCTACTGGTTCGCCATGGAGTATGCCGCCGGCGGCGATCTGGCCGCCCGCATCCGCGGCCGCCAGCCGGCTATCGGCCTGCCGTGGGACGACCCGACCGTCCACCCGCAACTCGTGGCCGAGTTCCGCCAGATCGCCCGTGTGGTCGCCCACTTGCACGAGAACGGCCTGGTCCACCGGGATATCAAACCGGCCAACGTGTTGGTGATGACCGACGGCACCCTCCGCCTGTCCGACTTCGGGCTGGTGAAAGTGCTCGCCCCGTCCGCCAAGACGCAAGCGTGGGGACCACGGACCGTGACCGGTGCGAGCGTGGGCACGCAGGAGTATATGCCCCCCGAACAGTTCGCCGGTGCGGACCCGCGGCCAACAGCAGACGTGTATTCGCTCGGAATCCTCCTGGCCGAACTGGCATTCGGCGAGCGACCCAAACACCGTACCGACACTGACAAGAAGTCCACGCTCGCCGACTGTCCGGAGTTGAACCGGCTGCCGCAACCGCTCCGTGATTTCCTCCTGCGTTGTACCCGCGTCTCGCCCGAGGACAGGCCGGTGCACGCGGCGGCGGTGTTCACGGAATTCGACCGGGTGGTCACGGAGTGCCCCCCGGCCGCTTCATGAACCCCAACTCCTTCGCCTCCGAGCCGTGACTCGGAGGCGGAATTGTTTTCGTCCCCATCTCACCCGCCCGAGGCCGACACATTTTTCGCCGACGGTGCGGAACTCTTCCCGCCGTCGCGTGTCGAATCACTTAGTACGTGTACGCCGCATGTTCCGGAGTGCCCCGCCGTGGTGAGTGGCCAAGAGTTGGCGATGCGCCTGCGGCGGGCGTACCTGACCATGCACCGCGCGGCCAACGCGGTGTTCGCCGCCCACGGCACGACCGCCGACCAGTTCGTTCTGCTCGCGCTGCTCGCCGACGCCGACGGCATCACCCAGAAGGATCTCGTGGACCGCAGTTCGTCGGACGCGAACACCGTGCGGGCGATGCTCCTGCTGCTCGAAGGGCGGGGGTGGGTGCGGCGCGACCCGCACCCGACCGACGGCCGCGCGTGGTGCGTCCGCCTGACGCCCGCCGGCCGGACACGTCACGCCCGGCTCGTCGTTGCCGCGGCCGACTTCCACGACCAGTTGTCTCGTGTCTTCGCCCCCGCCGAGTGTGCGGACTTGCTCGTCGCGCTCGACCGCGTTCGCGCCTTCCAGTTCACCCCACCACCCGCCCAGGAGACCGCCGATGTCCCGGACACGTCCCCCTCTGGTTCTGCTGATGGCACTCGCACTCCCCGCCGGGTTCGCCGCCGCACAGCCGCAAAAGCCCAAGGCGAATGAGGTGCCCGAAGGCGTGACCGCCCACCGCGACGTGGAGTACGTGGAGAAGGGGCACGCCCCCCAGAAACTGGACCTGTTCGTGCCCAAGTCCGAGAAGCCGCTGCCGCTCGTCATCTGGATTCACGGCGGGGCGTGGCAGACCGGCGGGAAGGGGAACAGCGCGGCGATGTTCCTCACCACGAAGGGGTACGCGGTCGCCAGCATCAACTACAGGCTGAGCCAGCACGCCGTCTTCCCCGCCCAGATCGAAGACTGCAAGGCGGCCGTCCGCTGGCTGCGGGAGAACGCCAAGACGTACAACCTGGACGCCGACCACTTCGGCGCGTGGGGGTCGTCGGCCGGCGGGCACCTGGTGGCGCTCCTCGGCACGAGCGGCGACGTGAAGGAGTTGGAGGGCGGCAAGGTCGAGAAGACGAGCAGCCGCGTGCAGTGCGTGGTCGATTACTTCGGGCCGACCGACTTCACCAAGATGGGCGGCAACCACGACAAGGCCGGGTCGCCCGAGTCGAACCTGGTCGGCGGGCCGGTACAGGAAAAGAAGGAGAAGGCGAAGGCGGCGAACCCGATCACCTACGTGGACAAGGACGACCCGCCGTTCCTGATCGTCCACGGCGACAAAGACCCGCTCGTTCCGTACTCGCAGAGCGAGTTGCTGGAAGCGGCCCTCAAGGAGGTGAAGGTGCCCGTCGAACTGGTGGCGATCAAGGGCGGGGGCCACGGCGGGCCGGAGTTCTTCGCCCCGCCGAAGCAGAAGCTGGTCGAGGAGTTTTTCGGGAAACACCTGACGGCGAAGGCGAAGAAGTGAGCCGGGCGGGACCTACTTCTTCTTGATGACGGCCAGTTCCTTCGCCTCCGGGCGGGCCTTGTAGAACGGGTCGAGCGGGTAGCACCCGCTCACCAGCCCGTTCCGCGGGGCGGTGGTGCAGTCGCTGAACGTGCGGCACAGCTTCTTGAACTGCAACTCCCGCCCGGCGATCACGTCGGCCGGCAACTCCGGGTAGCTGAGTACCAACCGGCCGAGGCCGATGAAGTCGGTCATGCCCTGCGCCACCGTCGCCTGCCCCACCCGCGGCAGCCATTCCTGCAAGTACGTGTACCCCGAGCCGGCGAACAGCAGCCCCGGCGCGGACGCCTTCAGCTTCGCCGTCACGTCGATCTGCCGTGCCACGCCGACGAACGGCTCCTCCGGCGGCTGGTAGCCGTCCGACGGCGGGAACACCGCCGGCCGCTGGATGTGCGGCACATAATACGGGCTGCCGGCGGTGGTGCAGACGAGCTTCACGCCCAGCGATTCCAGCAGCTTCACGAACCGGATCGGTTCGGTCAAGTCGTACCCGACGCCCATGCCGTCGCCGCCGAAGGCGTACCGATACGGCCCGTCACCCCACGCTTCGGGAACGCCCGTGCCGTCGGGTCCGGGCTTGAACGGCACGAAGTCGATGGCACTCAGCCGCACGCCGATCTCCAGCTTCGGTGCCACGGCGCGAATGCCGCTCACGATCTCGGTGAGGAACCGCGTGCGGTTCTCGAAGCTGCCACCGTACTCGCCGGGGCGGTCGGTCGCGCTCAGGAACTCGTGCCCCAGGTAGCCGTGGCAGTGCTTCACGTCCACGAAGTCGTACCCGGCGTCGGCGGCGATTTTGGCGGCCGTCACGAAGTCGGCGACGAGTTGTGACACCTCGGTGTCAGTCATCACCGGGTGATCCGCACTCAGGCCGAACTTGCGATCCAGCACCGGGTGTCGGTACAGGGTCATCGGCTCCATCCGCTTCTTGTCGTGCGGCCGGGCGAACCGCCCTGAGTGGGTGAGCTGCAACCCCACGAACAGGTCGTCGGTGCGGCCCATCGCGGCGGCGTGCTCACTGACCAGGGTCTGGCGCAGGTCGGCGAGCGAAGCGGCGTTCGCGGCGGAGATGACCAACTGGTTCGGGTTCGCCCTGCCGTCGGGTCGCACGGCCGCGGCTTCACCACC
>JANNQE010000405.1:0-2329 GCA_031441625.1 Planctomycetia bacterium | reverse complement strand
GGCGGCACCTACTTCCGGGTTCCCCCATGCCCCCTCCCCAGTCGGCCGACGACCTGTTCGCCGCCGCCGTCCGCGTCCACCAGACGGGCGACCTGGCCGCGGCCGAGGCCGCCTACCGCGACCTCTTGCGGGCGGTGCCGGGGTACGCACCGGCGCTGTCCAACCTGGGGGCGATCCGGGCGAAACTGGGCGACGAAGACGAGGCCGTGCGGCTGTACCAACTGGCCCTGGCCGCCCGCCCGCACTTCCCCGACGCCCTCTTCAACCTGGGGAACATCCACCGCCGCGCCGGACGGCTGGAACAGGCGGGCGAGTTGTTCCTCGCCTGCACGCAGGCCGACCCGGAACACGCCCCTGCTCACTTCAACCTGGGCGTGGTGGCCTCCCAGTTCGGCCGTTTCCCGGAGGCCGCCACCGCCTTCCGCCGCGTCACGGAAATCGAAGGGACGGTCGGCCGGGCACACCTGCGGCTGGGTGAAGTGCTTCACCGCATCGGGAAGGCGGACGAGGGCGTGCCGCACCTTCGGGCCTACGCCGATGCCTTCCCGGACGACCCGGCCGGGCCGTTCCAGTTGGCGCTCGCCCTGGCCGCCAGCGGGCGGGCCGCCGACGCCGTCGGGCTGTTGCAATCGCTGCTCAAGCGGACGCCGAATGACGCCGACGCGCACAACGCGCTCGGGCTGGCGCAGGCGTCGCTCGGCCGACAGGACGACGCCGTCCACCACTTCGAGCGGGCCGTCAGCCTGAAGCCGGAGATGGCCGAGGGGTGGAGCAACCTGGCCGTCTGCATGTCCGAACAAGGCCGCACGGACGAGGCGGTCGATGCCCTCCGCCGCGCCCTGGCCGTCCGTCCGCTCGCCCCGCTCATTCACAGCAACCTGCTGCTGAACCTGAACTACTCCTCCCGCGTGCCGGCCGAGAAGGTGCGAGACGAGCACTTCGCCTGGGGCGACAAGTACACCGAAGACGTGCCCGCACCGACGCCGCACGAACCCCGCGACCCGGCCCGCAAGCTCCGCCTCGGCTACCTGTCGAGCGAATACCGCGACCACCCGCAAGCCGGCCTCCTGCGGGCGGTACTGGAACACCACGACCGCGACGGGTACGAGGTGTTCGCCTACGCCAACGTGCAGCGGGCCGACGCCACCACCGACGCGCTCAAGGCACAGGCGGATCACTGGCGGCCGGTGGCCGGCATGACCGCCCCTCACGTGGCCGAGGCGATCCAGGCCGACCGCATCGACATCCTGATCGACGTGGGCGGGCACTCGCACGGCATCAACCTGCTGGCCCTCGCCCAACGGCCGGCGGCGGTCCAGGTGTCACTCGGCGGGGTGCCGAACACCACCGGCCTCGCGGCCGTCGGCCACCGCATCACCGACCCCATCTCCGACCCGCCGGGGGCGACCGAGGCGTTCTACCGCGAGCACCTCGTGCGGCTGCCCGAGGTGCCGTGGGTGTACTGTCCGCCGGCCGATGCACCCGCCGTCAACCCGCTCCCCGCCCTCGCCCGCCGGCAGTTCACCTTCGGCTGTCTGAACAACTCGTCGAAGGTGTCCGAGGCGTGCCTGGAGGCGTGGGTGAAGCTCGTCCTGGGGACGCCCGGCTCGCGGCTCATCCTGATGGGCGGGCAGTCGGCGGCCGGGCAGCGGCGGCTGGCGGACAAGTTCATGAAGGCCGGCGTGCTCCGCGACCGCGTGCAACTGATGCCGCGACTGCCGCGGGACAAGTACCTGGCGCAGTACGCCGAGTTCGACGTGGCCCTCGACCCGTTCCCGTACACCGGCGGCGTCACCACCGCCGACAGCCTCTGGATGGGCGTACCGGTGCTGACGGTGGCCGGCCGCACCATCGCCTCCCGCCAGGGGGTGATGATGCTGCTCACGCTCGGGTTGGAAGAGTTCGTGGTGAGCAGTGTCGACGACCTGCCGGCGGTGGCGAAAAGCTGGATGAACCGGCGGGCGGAGCTGGCCCAACTGCGGGCCGGCCTGCGGGAGCGGATGGCCGCCTCGCCCCTGTGCGACGCCCCGCGGTTCGTGCGGCACCTGGAAGCGGCCTACCGCGTGATGTGGGCGAATGCCATTTCGTAGCGTGAGCCGCCCGGTTTGTTGGAAGAAACGACCCGATGTGGGGGGTGTTTCCGGCGTTTCCCGTTTCCGGCAACCGGCACGCACCTCGCCCCGGCCCACGCGCAGCCTATTCCGGGCGTTTGACAGACGTTGGCCGGTCGGGTAGCCTTGGCGGACACCGCGAGGCGGACCCACGCGGGCCAAGTCGCCGGTGATCGGCTGCGACCTCGCAGGCGAATCGCCAGTTCGGCGGCGAAGGG
>JANNQE010000404.1:0-15006 GCA_031441625.1 Planctomycetia bacterium | reverse complement strand
ACTATTTGTTTTTCCCCGTGTCGGCGTGGGGGGGCCCGGCCGGCCTCTCCCACGCCCCCCCCCCCCCCCCACCACCCCCACCCGCCCCACTTCCGATGCGCTTCACCCTCCAGTTCCCGATCGCCGACCTGCGGCGGCTCGCCCACGGCGAAGGGGCAATGCTGCGGCAGCCGAGTTGGCCGACGCCCGAAGAGCGGCGGCACTTCATCCACCACTTCGGCCCGGTGCGGAAGCGGCTGCTGGGCGGCTCCGGGGTGAAGTGGATGGGCGACGAACTGCACTTCTGCGAGGCCCGCCGAGCGGTGCGGTTTGCGAACCTGGGCCGGCCGAACGGATCGCCGCTCCGCCGCGTGCTGCGGCGCGTGTTCGTTCACCCGCCTGTGGCCGCACGGGTGGAGGTGGGGTGGGCGTACTCGGACGACGGGCGGTTGACCGCCGAGCAGTTGGCCACCCGGCAAACACAACTGCTCTCCATGCCGGCGGTGGTGCCGACGGCCGACGGCACCACCGCCGTGGCCCAACCGCTCGGCACGCAGGGGCGGGCGCTCGCCCGCCTGTGGCGGGTGGCCACCACCCCCCGCCGCCCGACGCCGATGACCGTCGCCGACTGGCTGGTGCGGGACGGCGAGCCGATGCTGCTGGTGGAGTACGGCCGCGACGAAGTGAGCGGGCTGCCGGCGGACATCCGCCACCTGCCCCTGAACGGCACCCGCGGGTTTCGAGTGGGGTATGGGACCGCACTGGTCGCCGGCCGCACGGTCGTCGTCTGGTATCTGGAAGCCAGCCCGGCGGGGGAGTCGAAGGTGGCCCGCCGCGGCTTGCGGCTGAGCTTGCTCCGCCTTCACACCGAATACCAGGTGCTCAAATTGGTGTTGAACACCCTCGCCACCAACCCCGAGTTGCCACCGGCCGCCCAACTGCCTGTGCTCGACAAGTACCTCGACACCGCCTCCCGCCGGCTGTTCGCCGCCTCCCGCTTCGGCATCGACCAGACGCCCCTGTTCGACGCGCTCGCCACCTTCCGCGAGTTGGTGCCGGACGAGCACCGCGGGCTGGTCGAAGGGCGGCTCGGGGAGGTGACCGAGCGGGTCCGGGGGCGGGTGCGGAGGGTGCTGACACCGGCCCCAACGGACACCCCGGAGGGATTCGCCGGCGACCAGCGGCGGCGTCTCCGCGGGGTCCTGGTGGAACAGTTCCCCAACAGATCCGACCTGGCCATGTTGCTCGACGACACGCTCGGGAAGGCGCTGAATGCGGTGACCGGCGGGGAGAATCACACGGACGTGTGTTTCCACCTGGTGCAGTGGCTGTGGATCGACCCGCTCGGGCGACTGCGACCGTTCCTGGCGCACGCGGTGAGCGAGCGGCCGAACAACACCGCACTTAAGGCCGTCCAGCGCGAACTGTTCCCCGCGTGACCTCCGGCGGAGCAGGCAGTAGGTGACGAGGGAGGTGGCCATCCCTCACTCGACCAAAAGGCTTGTGTCATTCCCGCGACTGTGACCGGAGACCCGCCCGATGGGGCCGACTCTTGAGCGCCTGATCGCCCTGTTCGTCGGCAGCTACCCGCTGCCGTCGCTCCGGCTGCTTCTGTTTACGCGGATGAACCGAACCCTGGCGAACGAAGTGTCGGAGAACGACGGGCACCGGAACGTAGTGTTTAATCTGCTGATGAAGGCGCTCGTGGAGGGGTGGCTGATCCCGTTCGCGCGGTACGCGCGGGACGAGCTGCCCGGTCGCGGTGCCGAGTGGGTGCCGATGGTGGTCGAGTTGGAAGCGGTGATGACGCGGGGGGTCGTTCAGCCGGCCCCGGGGCTGGTCGCCACCCCGCGGACTCCTGACCCGCCAGAGGAACTCATCGCCCTCATCAAGCGGTACGACCAACTGCTGACGACGGCCGACCCGGATGCCCCGGCGTCGGACCAGATGACCGACCTGCTCAGCCGCTTCCAGCGGTTCCCGCTCTCCGACTACTCGCTGACCGACTCGTTCCTGTGGAGTGATTCCCCCGGCCGACGGATGGTCGCCATACTCGCCCTCACCGCCCGCCCGCAGGTGCGATACCTGTGGTGGCTGGCCGAGCGGGTGGGGGTGGAGCCGCCGTTCGTGGGTGTGCGGGCGGCCGAAGGCATTCGAGCCGCGGCCACCAACCTGCCCTCGATTGAATTGGACGCGGTGGCCCGAGCGGCGGCGGCGGCGGTAAGATGGATCGCCGGCACCATCCCCCTGTCCGACGACCACCTCCGCCTCCGCGCCTCGTTCGACATGGCCCGGAAGGCGCTGGACGTGCTGTCGGACGCGATCAAGTTGACCGAACAGCGGTAGGAAGACGCGACGGACGGACCGGAGACACCGAGGGCACCGATATGTTGACCAGCTTGCAGTACGCCGAAGTGTGGAAGGCGCTGTACGACGGCTTCTCCGAGCGGTCGATCGAGCAGATGCTACGGCACCGGCTCGACAAGTCGCTGTCCGACCTCGTACCCCCCGGCACCATGCGGGACATGGTGAGCGACCTGCTGCTCCGGGCGGAGCGGGAGGGGTGGACGCTCGACCTGATCCGCGAGGCGTACCTGTACAACCCGCGGAACCCGAGTCTGTTCGACGTGTACCAGAAGTACGGCTCGCCGCCGGAGGTCGTGGTGCAGGCCGCCGGTGTCCCGGAATCGCCCACCCCGCCGTTGAGTGTCGGGTTGGAGCGGGCGGTGCGGCTGAACGTGCCCGGGTTCAACTTCGCCGTGTTCCGCGACAAACTGGCGCAGATCGAGTCCCGCGTGTGCCGCGTGGAGATCGGCGGCCAACCAGTGTGTACCGGCTTTCTGGTCGGCCCAGCGGCGGTACTCACCGCGTATAGCGGTTTACGCGACGTGCTAGAGCGAGGTCGGCCGGCGGCGGATGTCGCCTGCCGGTTCGACTTCACTCTGCTCGCACAGGGGCGGGTGAAGGAGGGCCTCGTCGTCCCTGTCCACCCGACCGACGGGCTGCTAGATTCCAGTCCGTTCGCGCCGGCCGAAGCGACCACGGGATCGGACCATCCGCCGCCGACCGCCGACCAACTGGACTACGTGCTCTTGCGACTCGCCCGCTCGGTCGGGGATGAGCCGGCCACTTCGACGAGTGATCCGACCGCCCCGCGCCGCGGGTGGATCGAGGTGCCGAAGGGGGAACCGGAGTTCACCCCGCACGCGCCCCTCATGATTGCCCAATACCCTGACGGTCGGCCGCTCACCCTGACCATCGACACCGACGCCGTCATCGGGCTGACGGCCGGCGGTCGCCGTGTGCGGTACACCACCAACACCACGAACGGGTCGAGCGGGGCACCGGTGTTCGACTTCAACCTGACCCTGGTAGCCCTGCACCACTACGGCGAGTGGCGATACAACCAGCCGCCCACGTACAAGCAGGGCATCCCGATTAATAAGATCCGCGAGCGGATCGCACGCACGCCGACCGCCCTCGCCGAACTCGGCTGACCCCGCACTCCCGGCCGCGCCACCGCCCCCCACGGAGATCCCCTCATGTCGCTTCCCCCGCCTGGCACGCCCGTGCCGGACATCGACGGCCCGGCCCGCAAGGAATTACGGCACGCCCTGCTGGAGGCGTTCCCGCAGCCGAGCGACCTGGCCATGCTCGTCGAGGACATCCTGAACGAGCGGTTCGTCAACATCTCGCTCGCCAACGACATGCCCACCCGCACGTTCGACTTGATCGGCTGGGCGAAGGCCCGCGGGCGGCTGGGCGAGTTGGTGCTCGGCGCGTCGTCCGAGCGGCCGACCGGGCCGCAGGGTGCCCGCCTGCGGACGTTCGTTGAGCGGCTGTCGTTCCCCACCGCTCCCGCCGCCGCCGGTGAGGAGACGATCCAGCAGGCCGACGTGCCGTTCGAGAACCCGACCGAGTGGATCGCTCGGTTCACCCGCGGGCGGGCGGCCGTCGCCCGCATCGAGCCGCAGCCGCTTTCCCAGAGCAACGTGGGATTCGGCACCGGCTTCCTGGTCGGCCCGGATTTGCTGCTCACCAACTTCCACATCATCGACTCCGGCGTGTTCAAGCCCGAAAGCGTAGTGGTACGGTTCGACTGCGAGTTCGGGCCGGACAACAAGGAGACGGCCGGCCGCACCTGCAAGCTGGCGGATGTCTGGAACGTGGCGAGCAGCGCGCGGGTGGCGAACGGCGGCCTCGACTTCGCCCTGGTGCGGCTGGCGGACAAAGCGGCCGACGACACCACACCGACGGGCAAGCGGGGCTGGCTGAAGCTGCACGCGCAGGAGTTCGTGGCCAATCGCCCGGTGTGCATCCTCCAGCACCCGGCCGCCCGCCCGATGAAGCTGGCCTGGGGGGTGGTGAAGGCGGTCGCGCCGTCGCCCGTGCAGGTGGGTTACGACGCCAACACCGAGGGCGGGTCGAGCGGGTCGCCGTGCTTCAGCGCCGCCCTCGACGTGGTCGCCCTACACCACATGGGCGGGCCGAAGGACAACTGCGGGGTGACGGCCACCGCCCTCCTCCAGAACCCGGCCCTGCAAAACCTCCCCGCCCCGCCCGCCGCCTGACCCCACCCACCCCCGGAGATCGCTCATGAGCCGCCTGTCCGGTTCGCAAGCCAAGCAGATGCACTCCGCGCTGCTGTCCTCTTTCAGCTACGACGACCTGTCGCTGTTGACCAAGTTCGAGTTCAACCAGTTGCTGACGTCGATCGTGCCGACGGGCACGATGTCGAGCGTCACGTTCGAACTCATCATGTGGGCGGAGCAGCACGGGAAGACGGCCGACCTGATCAAGGCGGTGATGGCCGCCCGCCCGAGCAGCCCGGACGTGGCCGCCCTCGGCCAACTGCTCCAGTCCGCCCCGGCCCCCACCCCGGCGGTGAACACCGCCGACCAGCAGCGGCGGCTCCGCGGAACGCTGGTGGACCAGTTCCCCCGCAAGTCCGATTTGGAAATGCTGCTCCTCGACAACCTGGGGCAAGCCCTCGACGCGGTGGCCGGCGGGCAGACGCAGACAGAGATCTGCTTGAACCTGGTGAAGTGGCTCTGGATCGACACGACCGCCCGGCTGAGACCGTTCCTGGCGGGTGCAGTGAAGGAGCGGCCGAACAGCCCGGAACTGAAGGCACTCCAGAGCGAGTTGGCCGCAGGTTGACTCACTACCACCCACTCGGACGCGATCATGCCGCCTGCGAACACTTTTCATCAGCGGCTGTGTGTCGCACTGACAGACTCGCTCACCCTGAGCAAGTTGCAGGAGGTGGTGACGTTCGCCATGAACGAAACGTTGGGGAACGTGGTGTATACCAACGGCCCGTTCAAAACGGTAGTGTTTGACACCGTCGGCTGGTGTCGGCGGTACGGGCGGCTGGGCGAACTGGTGGCGGCGGCGGCGAACGAGTTGCCCGGCCGCGGCGACGTCCAGGCCTTGCGAACCGAGTTCGACGCCCTCCAGCCGGACGCGCCGGCCGGGGCCGACCTGCTCGGCCGGTTCGCCGACCAGTTCGCCGCCCATCGGTCGGGGTTCCGCCACCTCCAGGCGTACAAGGAACTACACGACATCTTGCACGAGTTGGATGGGGTGCGACAAGAACTGGAAGCTCATTTGAGAGATGGCACCGCACCGAAGCCGACCACCATCAACTCGCTGGTGAACTGGGCGGAGGCGGCCGGCGAGTGGGACGGCAAGGCGGATCCGACCAGCCCCAGGCCCTGGGTGGGCGTTTTCGCCGGCCAAGTGAAAGCCCTCCGCGGCCCCGACGACGAGGCGAAGGAGCGGCACGCGAACGCCCTGTGGACCATCATCAACCTGCCGGCCCAGCAGTTGAGCGTGCTCAACATCCAGTTGGTGACGGCCGCCAACGGGCTGCGGCTGGACGACATGACCGATCTGCTGGACGTGCGGTTGGACGCCCTGCGGGAACTTGCCGCGGCCGTCACAGCATTTCGCCGCGAGTGCGTCGGGTTCAGGGCGCTCGTCGACGTCCACACCCTCTGCCAGCAGATCGACACCCCGGTGCGGGCGGCCGTGGCCAACCCGCCGGCCACCCGTCGCGGGGCACCGTGGTGGGGTCTGGTGGCCGCCTGGCTGACAGAGTTGGCCGCCCTCCGCCCGGACGACTCGCGGCGCGCGGAGGTGCAGCAAACCGCCGACCGATTCACCGCCGCTGGCGGAGCGGAGGCGTTCGACACCTTCGCCGATGCGTTCGCCGGCTGGTTTCTGGGCATGGACAAAAAGCTCCGCAACGCCATCACCCCGCTCGTCTTGTCTGCTGGTGAGGTGAGCGACCTTCTGAGGAACCCGCGATGACTGACGCCACCCTCGCGCCAACCGCGGCCGAACCGCCCCCCTCGCTGGCCGAGTTGCAGACCGAACACGCCCGGCTGCAAGACCGCCTGACCACCGACGAGGCGGTGCGTGGGGCGGCCGACGCGATCGCCCAGTTCGTCCGCCGCACGATCGCCGCCGGCGAGGGGTTGGACGCCCGCGACGACCGGCGGGCGGCCCAAGGGTTCGTCAACTATTGGCTGTCAGTGGCGTCCGCCGCCGACCCCGACGGCAAGCATCCGTTGCCTGATCTGCCCGCCGTCGCCCTGATCCTACCGCCGGCCAAAGACTTGGTCGGCCGGGTGGCGGCGGCGGCCGACGGGTGGCTGAACGAACCGGAGACCACCGATGAGGACCGAACGGACCGTGAGGTGGCCCGCAAGATCGCCCTGAGGCTGGTGCGGCTGAACGCCGCCGACCAGCCGGAGTTGGTCACCTTGCCCCGCGACCAACTGAACGACATCCAGCCCGACGGGCGGGTGCAGCCGGTCCTCGAACGCCTGATTTCAGTGGGGGTGGTGCGTGAGGGGTCGGTCAACGGCGTGCCGACGGTCGCCCTTCGGTCGGCGGAGCTGTTCACCAAGTCGAACTGGCTGGAGACGCTGGTGACGCGGCGGACGGCCTTCCGCACGAAGGCGAAGGAGTGGAAAGAGCCGACGGCGGCGCTCGAGCCGGGTGGGTTTTTCGGGCGGTGCAAGCGGTGGGTAGACGGGATCGCTCACGCCGTCGGCGGCGGGGTGAACGGGGTGCTGGCGAAGTTCGGCCGTGGGCCGCGGGAGGGTGAGTTCACCCCGGACGAACTGCGGGAAGCGGAGGACTACCGCGACCGCAACAACGACGAGCTGCGAGTGGTCTACCGCTCGCAGCAGTTGCAACTGGAGAACGTCCAGCGGGACCGCACACACAAGGGGTTATTCGCCGCCCTCGCCGCGGTGCTGGCGGTGATGACCGCAGTCGCCGGAGTGGGGTGCTGGCTGGCCATCGACTCGGGGTGGAAGAAGGACGCGCTGGCGAACGCCGCTACGGAGGCGGCGAAGGCGGAGGCGGCCGCGGCGGCGGACGCGAAGCGGGCGCAGAAGAAGGCGGAGGACGAGCAGCGGAAGGCCGAAGTGGCCGAGAAGGCGATGGAGGCGGACGCGGTCGCCGCCAGCACTTCCTCCCTGGCAATCACCGCTCTGTGCATGACGGAGGAGCCTGCCACCATTCACGTGGCCAAGAAGTTGTTGCTCCTCCAAACCCTCCGGCAGGTGCTGTTCGCCCGCGACTCCCGTTCCGCCCAGGTCGCGCGGGCGAACTGGGAGTGGCTGGAAGCGGAGTTGTGCGACCGCGACCCGAAGGAGTCGCACCGCCGCTGGTTCACCACCTACCTCCGCGACACCAATGGCGACAAGGTGAAACTCGTCCTGGAAGGGCAGCCAAACGAGCGGAAGGCCGTGGACGCCCTGCGGTGGCTGAGCCGCGACCTGAAGAAGTTCTTCGACCAGGACAAGTACGCCCCTGGGGCGATCGCGGTGGTCAGCCGGTCGGTGCTGAACGACGCCACCGCGTTCACCAAAAGCGTTGCCGCGGCGGCCGACGCCGGCCGCACCCCGGACGAGTGCTGGCCGGAGCGGCGGACGTTCTGGCGGCTGGACTGCGTGGGGCTGGTGCTCGCCGCCGACGACGACTCGGCCGCCGGCGGGGCCGTGCGGGCGTTCGCCGACGCCTTGAAATGGTGGGAGGACGACGACGCGAAAGCGTCACCGGACCGGGTGAACCAGTTGACGACGGCCGCCGTCCTGTTCGCGGCGGCGGTGGACGCCCTCAACATGCAGCCCGCGAACGACTTCTACCAGTACCGCAAGGAGCAGAAACCGGTGAACGTCCCGCGAAAGTGACCTCCCCTCGTCCCAGGTGCCGCGATGCCCGTTTCGACCAACCGCCTGCTGATCGAACTGCCCCCCGCCGTGCTCGAGTCGCTCGGCCAAGAGGCCGAGCGCCCGGAGTGGCGGGCCGCACCCGCCCCCACCACCGACCACCCGTGGGACCAGGCCCACCGCGCCGTCCGCGACCCGGCGGTCGTCGGACTGGAGTCGGTGTCCGCCCCCGCCTACGCCGAACCCGACTTCGAGCAGACGTTCCCCTTTCCCCGCGCCGACGGCGGCGGGTTGGAGAGCGTCGCCGCGTCCCCGTGCGAGCCGGGCGGGCCGGACGACTTCTGGAAGGTCGGTGCCCCGGCCATCGGCTGGCACCTGGCCGCGGACCACTCGGGTCTCGGGGCGGCCCGCGACACGGCCGGCGACCCCGGTGACGGGCGGCGGGTGCGGGTGGCCCACCTGGACACCGGGTACGACCCGCAACACGCCACCCTGCCGCGGTTCCTGCGGGCCGACCTGGGGTTCAACTTCGCCGGCGGGCCGACGGCCGACGCCTCCGACCCGGATCGCCACTTCCCCGGCACCAACCCCGGCCACGGCACCGGCACCCTCGCCCTACTCGCCGGCGGGCCGTACGGCGGGGCACCGTTCGCCGAGGTGGTGCCGGTGCGGATCGCCGACTCGGTCGTCCACTTCGCCACCTCCGCCATGGCCGCCGGCATCGACTACGCCGTCCGCCAGGGGTGTCAGGTGCTGTCGGTGAGCATGGGCGGACTGCCCGCGCGGGCGTGGGCGGCGGCCGTCAACCGCGCGTACGAGGCCGGGCTGGTGATGTTCGCCGCCGCCGGCAACCGCTTCGGCCCGTCCCCCCCGTTCATGACCGTCTACCCGGCCCGGTTCAACCGGGTGGTGGGCGTGTGCGGAGTGACGGCTGACGGCTCGCCGTACTTCCGCCCCGGCATCCACCGGCACATGCAGGGGTGCTTCGGCCCGCCGGCCAAGATGCGGACGGCCATCGCCGCGTGTACCCCGAACATGCCGTGGGCGGTGCTCGGCTGCGAGGCGGCAGTCGGGTTCGGCGGCGGCACCTCGT
Source organism: Planctomycetia bacterium (assembly GCA_031441625.1). Classification (GTDB taxonomy): domain Bacteria; phylum Planctomycetota; class Planctomycetia; order Gemmatales; family Gemmataceae; genus JALHQU01. Next base: position 5,745 of record JANNQE010000404.1, on the reverse strand, counting down.
CGGCCACCCCGCAGGCGGCCGCGGCCGCCGCCCTGTGGCTGCAGGCGCACCCGCTGCCGGCCGGGTCGCAGCTGTGGCAGCGGGTGGAGGCGGTGCGGCACGCCCTGTTCAGCACCGCCGACCGCTCCCACCCGCAGTGCGACAAGTTCTTCGGCAACGGCGCACTGCAGGCCGCCGCCGCGCTCGCCGTGCCCTTCCGCGGCGACCTGCCGCCGACCCCGCCGGACGACGTGTCGTTCGCTTGGTTGCGGACGGCCGGGGTGCTGGAATCGATTCCGATCGGCGAAGCGATCCCCGGCACCGACCGCATGTACGAGGTGGAAGCACTCCAGGTGTACCTGCAGTCGCCGGCGATCCAGCAGTTGGCCGGCGGGGCCGACCCGCTCGACGACACCCTGACCCCGGCCGAAGCGAAGCCGGTGCTGGCCGCTCTCGCCCACTCCCCGCTCGCTTCCGCCGCCCTCCGCACGCACCTGGCGACCCTGGTCGCCGGAATATAGCATTTCCAACTCATGAGCCGCCCAATGTTCCCACCGTCACCAAACGAGGACAATCGCAACGACCTCGCCGAGCGAGAGCGACGATTGTTGATCGAAGAAATTGCGTTTGCCTGTCGTCTGGCTTCTCTGAACCGAGAAGATCTGAAGCTGCGAGAAGCAGAATTAAACCTGACGTTGCGGGTCGACACTCTCGAAAGTATGCAGCACGATCTACTTGGGCGGTTGGAAAAACTGAACAATCTTGAGGAGCGCCAGAGAGGTTTGGTAACCGAACTCGATCATAGAAGGGCGTTGTTCGACAGCAAGCTCGTCGTCAATTGGCAGGCGAAGCAGTTGCCCTGGAACCAGGAGATTTCGGGCGGGTGGAAGTTGGCGGTGGCGTTCGCCGTGCGGTGCGCAAAGCGGGCGGAACCGTTGTACGCGGTGCGCAGTCGTGGCGGTCCCGCACCCGACCAAGGACTGCTGTTCCAAGCGATCGACCTGGCTTCGCAGATCGCTACACAGGGGCAACAGTTGTTCCTCAGCGCTGGCGTTGATGAGGACGAATCTCCGGATCCTAATTCGTATGTCAGTCGGCTGGACGCAACCAAGGCGAACCTGGCAAGTAAGTGCTCAACTGCGGACTACGAATTACGCTTCGCGTTCGAGTCAGTTATCGCGGCGGTAACGGCGGCTCGTGAAGCATACCGTCTGTTCGAACAGAACGGCCACAGCCTTCCCAATAGCGATGAAAATCATGAGACGGGAAACACTCGACTCACTAAACGACGGAGGGTCAGGATGGGATCCGAGACCTTGGCAGCGGAAATACTAGATACTACGCCGCTTCTTTGGTCGCACGCCGGGTATGCGGCGATTTCCGCCTGCGAAGCCCTCCGCCCACTCCTCGACGCCACGTCCGAGGTCGAGAAAGATTTCCTCGAGATTTCGGGCAGATTGAGCAAGAGAGACCGCATTTATGCAGTCCCTCAGTCCTTGTTCGGACTGCTGTGGCCGAACGGCCAACCGAACTGGAATGCCTGGCAACTCAAGGCCGAAGCGGAAGCGTATCGTCTGGCCCGTTTGAAGACGCCCGAAGGCCAAAAGGAAGCCAGGGCCAGGCACGAGATGAAAGGGGAGTTGCGTCGCGGGATCGCGACGGCATTTAAAGACTACAACGAACTGGGCATTTTGTTCACAGAAACGACCGGCCAGAATTTCGGGTCGGTCGTCAGTCCGGTTCTCACGCTCGATGTTTGTGCATTCGAACTGATCGAGTGGTTCGAGGCTCGGCAGTCGCTCGACAAGTTGCTCCAGGCGATCATGGAGGTGCGTCAGCAAAACCAGAACCTCATCAAGGTTTGCACCGAACTTCGCGACATCGGATCATGACCGTTTCTTCCCTTTCCGTAGGTGACGCATGGATACGACCAGCCGAATCGTCCCGGTGGCGCTGCCGAACGGCCACATCATGCAAGTGGAGGCGACGACCCACGAATCACTGGAAGCGGTCGGGTTCGAGGCGAAGACGTTCGACGGGGTGATCGGTGCCATCGAGGGTATCGCCATGGCGGTGCAGCAGGCGCTGGTGAAGGTGAAGCCGAAGAAGGCGACCGTCGAGTTGGGTTTGGAGGTGGGCGTCGAAGCCGGGCAGTTGACCGCCTTGCTGGTCAAGGGGAGCGGAAAAGCCAATCTGAAGATTTCGCTCACCTGGGAGTGAACGCCCCACCGCCTGAACGAATGCGTCACTCGACTGCCGCCCGGCAGGCGGCACCGACCGCGGCCGGGCGGACCGGCCTCACAGTGGCCGGCCACAGTAGACGATCAACGCCACACGGTGTCAGTTGCCTACCACCACCGTGTAGGAGTACTTCAGCGTCTTCGTCTCCCCGCCCTTGAGGGTCAGGGTCCAGAGCAGTTCATTCCGCTTGTTCACCGAGTACACCCCCTCCGCGTGCAGGGACGCCTTCGGGTCGCCGTCCGCCTTCACCAGCTCGCCGGAGAAGCGGCGGCGGACGAGCAGCGGCGCCGCCGCCTTGCGGTTGTTGCTCACCGCCAGTTCCCCGCTCACCGTGCTCCGCCGGTACTGCGTACCCGTCCGGCGAAATGACGCCTGGCAGGGTCGGGTAGTCTGTGAGTTTTCCCGTGGGAGAACTCCGGCATGTCAACACACCGTCCCCAGAAGGTCCGCGCCTGGCGAGCATTGGTCGACGCCTGGAAGCGGTCGGGCCAGACGGTCAACGCCTTCTGTCGTGCACGTCAACTCACCCGGTCGAACTTCGACCGCTGGCGGCGAATCCTGGCCGCGGAGTCAATCACCTCATCTCCAACTCCGTCGCCGGCGTTCGTGCCCGTTCGCGTCGTCGCCGAGCCGATTGCCGAGGTCGTGCTGCGCTCCGGGGTCGTGTTGCGGGTGCCGCTGGGGGCTGCGGCCGAAGCCGTCACCCGGTTGGTCACGGCCGTGGGAGTGTCGTCATGCTGAGCCTGCTGCCCGGCGGCCGCATCCTGGTCGCTGTTGAACCGGTGGACGGCCGCAAGGGGATCGACTCCCTCGCCGGTGTGGTCCGCTCCGTCCTGAAGGGCGACCCGATGTCGGGCGACCTGTTCGTGTGGCCATCACGTTCCCCCTTTTCGCGCGGGTGAAGGACCTGCTCCTCGACCGCGAGATTTCGATTTGGGATGACCGGGCGTGATCAATTCGACCGGCGGCTTGTGGCACCGGTGACGCTCCTCGAACGCTCGCAACTGGCGAAGGCGTCGCATCTCGGCGGCATCCGCCCATAGGATCCACTCCGTCGGGGTGCCGGCCCGGCGCCGGGCCGTGATGTATCCGTTCTGTCGCCACCGGTACAGCACACTCCGGGCGACGCCCAGTTCGGTCGCCAACGCCGGCAGCCACCACTCGCCCGCCCGCGGTGCGCCGTCCGCAGGGGTTGCCGGCCGCTCGGTCAGCCCGAACTGCAGGCACAAGCGACGAACCGTGTCCGCGGTGAACGCATCCCCCCGCGGCATGGCGAAGCCGTCCGCGTTCAGGGCGACGGCGATCTGCTGGCGCGACTGCCCGGCCCCGCGCAACTCGGCGAGGCGGGCCCGCAACGCGGCGACCCGGCCCAGTTGCGCGTCCCCGCGCACCCGCTGGCGGACCTCGTGCCGACTGACCGCCCCGCCCCGCCAGTGGACGGCCACGCCGATCACCTCGGTCTCGCCCCGGCGGGTCAACACGACCCGCTCGATGAGCAGCCGCACGACCTCCCGGCGGTCGGCCGCGCAGGTCGTCGGCGACGACCACAGGGCCGGCACGTCGGCGGCCAGCGCGCGGATCCGCTCGCGGTCGGCGGCCGACATCTCCCGGCCCTGGTCCGCGTCGAAGCGGGCGAAGTCCTCCTCCACCTGCCGCTTGGCCGCCAGCGCCTCCTCCCACCGCCGCTCCAGTTCGCGGGCCACCAACCGGTTCTCCGGTTCGGCCGCATCGTACTGCCGCCGCGCCCGGTCGGCCTCGTACGTCGCCCGCTCGATCTTCTGTCGCCAGACGCCGCGGAGGCGGTCGCGGTCCCGGCCGGCGGACTCGGCGGCGCGGAGGCTCAACTCCAACCCGGCCGGGCAAACCGCGTCGAGAACCAGCGACCCGATGAGGCGATCGACGGGGATGGCGGTCACGCCCTGGCAGGCCGACCCGCCCGCCTCGTGGTGCCGCGGGTCGCAGGTGTACCGCGGCCCCCGCGCCTCGTGCGTCCGGTCGGCGACCATCGGCCCGCCGCACCGCCCGCACCGGGCCAGGCGGTTCAGCAGGGTTTCCGCCCGCCGGCCGTGTACACTCGGCACCCGCCCGCTGTGGTTCGCGCGCAGCCGCCGGCGGTTCTCCTCGTACTGCTCCCAGGTGATGTACGCGGGCACCTTGTCCCGGATCAGGCTGACCCATTCCTCCGGCCGGGCCGAACGCCGCCCGGACTTCCCGCCCGTGCGGCGGGTCGGGTCCACGACGCACCGGCCGTACACGTACGCCCCGGCGTAGAACGGGTGGCGGAGCATGTCGTACACCGCACACAGGCGCGGCCGTCGCCACGTCAACTGCCCCTTGTCCGGCCCGGAGAAGGACCGCACGCCCAGGGCGATGCCGTTCCGCACCAGGTACGCGTGCGCCTGACGGGCCGACCCCAACTCGGCGAACTTCTCGAACACCAACCGGACGGCGGACCGCGCCTGCTCGTCCGGGTCGAGGGCCACCCCGCCGTCCGCCGTGCGGACGTACCCGGTCGGCACGAACCCGAACGCCTCCCCGCGGCGGGCCTTGTTCCGCTTGCCCTGGAGCAGTCGGGAGCGGAGGACGTGCAACTCGGCCTCGGACATCATGCCGCGCAGCCCGAGCAGGAGGCGGTCCGACGGGTCGATCGGGTCGTACACGCCGTCGGCGTCGGCCAGGAGGACGCCGAAGATGGCACACAGGTCGAGCAACTGGTGCCAGTCCTTGCACGACCGGGCGAGGCGGCTCATCTCCCGGCCGAAGACGATGCCCACGTGGCCGAGGGACACCTCGGCGAGCAACCGCTGGAAGCCGGGCCGGCCTTCGATCGATTGCCCGCTCATCCCCTGGTCGTCATCGATCACGACGACGCGGGCGTCGGTCCACCCGTACTCGACGGCGCGACGGCGGAGTTGGTACTGGAGGTCGGCCGACTCCCGGTTGCCGGTGACCTGCTGGGCCGTCGACTGGCGGACATACACGATCGCCAACCGGTCGAGGTGCCGGGGGCGGATCTTGTGGGCGAACGGGGCGGACGGGTTATGCGCGACGGTCATGCGTGCCCTCCGCGGCGGTGTGAGGGGCGGCGAGCCGATCGGTCAGCATCCGGTGCAGAAGGCGGAGGAGTTTCGTCCTCTCCTCGTCCGACAGGGCGGCCCACGTCGGGCGGGTCGGCGGGCGCGGGGGGGGACGGGGGCGGGTTGCGGGGTGCGGGACACGGTGCGGGTCCTCCGGGTGGTGTGGCTCGCCGCTGTTCGCACCAGAGGGCCAGTTCGAGCAACGCCCACGGGTCGGCGGCGGCGACCGTCAGTGTATCGTCAACTGCTTGACCCGTACCGACAGGGGGTTCCTGTTGGGTATGCCTTCGTGTTCAAGACGCGCCGCGCCGACAAGCTGAAGATCCTGGCCTGGATGGGCGACGGCTTCGCCCTGTATCTGAGGCGACTGGAGAAGGGGACGTTCGCCTTCCCCACGGCGAGCGACTCGAGCGTGGTCGTCACGCCGACGCAACTGGCGATGATCCTC
>JANNQE010000403.1:0-2493 GCA_031441625.1 Planctomycetia bacterium | reverse complement strand
GGCGTCCCGCCCGCTGTTCGGACTGCGGGCGGGACGCCCGCGCTCCCGTCGATGTGTGAACCCACGGTGTCGGCGGGTGTGAGTCACGGGGGCACTCCGGTGCGTGGAACGAGTACGCATTGTCGCGGAAGAGGGCCGGGACGAAAAGCGGTAAGTGGGGTGAACCAGCCGTCCCCGACGACTTCCGCTCATCCCCCGGTGGGGCGGGTGCCGAAGGTACGAGTTGGGGCGGTGTTCGCGTTCCGGAGGGGTGCCCGTGTCGCGTTTCGGCCTCGGCTGGCAGGTGCCGTCCGCGCTCGCCGGGCTGGCGCTCGGCGGGCTGCTCGTGTTCTTCGGCTGCGCCCGCACCCCGCCGGCTGCCACCGCCCGCGTGAGTGGGGTGGTCGCGTTCGAGGGCCGCCCGCTCGCCGGCGGGGTTGTGGTGTTCGTGCCCGACGCCGACCGCACGGCCGGCGGGAAGATGCTCACCGCCACCACCGACGCGAACGGCCGGTTCGCCCTCGCCGACGGTGCCGCGGCGGTGCCACCCGGCTGGTACAAGGTGGCTATTGCCGACCCGCCCGGCGGTGAGTGGTCGTATGTGTTCCCGATCGACTTGCGCCGACCCGACCGCTCCGGCCTGGAACGCGAGGTGAAGGCCGGCCACGACCACCAGTTCGAGTTCCTGATCGAGTTGACGCGGTGATGTGTTGAAAGCAGAGTTCACCACGAATCACACGAATACCACGAATCAAGGCAGAAGGCGGTGTGGAGGCGGAGCCAGCGACCGTGTTCCTCTGCTGTCTTCGTTGTGTTTCTTCTGTCTTGATTCGTGGTATTCGTGTGATTCGTGGTGAAAAATGCTCCCCTCTCACCCCACATCGGCCGACAGGCTTTCCAGCACGGCCTCGTCCACGTCCGCCGTCAGCGCTTCGCCGTTGCCTGCTTCCAGGCTCATCGCCCACCGCACCGCCGGGTCGTTCAACGCTTCGCGGTCGTCCGCGGTGAACGTGAACTCGACCCACCGCACCAGCCCGATCAGCCGGTCCGTCACCCGCTGCGACAGGTACTCCCCTTCGACCCGATGCCCGGCACTCGACGCGAGCACCAGTCGACCGCCGCACACCGTCTGCCGCAACTGCTCGCCCGTCCGCCCGCGGGCGGTCAGCCACACGGCGGCCCGCACCGACCCGCCGCCGGGCATCAGCGTCTCGTACCAGTTCAGTTCACGCCGCACGTCCGACCCGCGGGCACAGCGGCTCAGTTCCTGCACGCGGAACCAGACCGTCTGGCGGTCCTCGAACACCACCGACAGGCCGGCCCCGAGCGCCACCCGCCGGCGGGCGGACAGGTGCTGGAGGGCGGCTTCGACCGACTGGGACTTTGTCGCGCGGAGGGCGGACACGGCCGGCGAACCGAGGCGGGGCGAGGTCGTTCGGGTCATGGCTCACTCCGGGTCGGGGGAGGGGATGCCTCACACGGATGCGCGGCGGCGGCACCCTTGTGACGCGGGGGTCGGATTCTCCGAACAGGACACGGCTGAGAAGTCGGCGTCTACGGAAGTATCATCGCCGATTCGCGCACCCGGCGGGCGGGCGGGGGCGCGAATACTCCAAACCCTCATGTTGGCAGGAGTGGAACATTCGGGTCGGATCACCCAGATTCACGGGGCCGCACAACTTGCCGGGCTGAACTGAAGTGAGTTCGAAGTGGAGGGGAGAAGTGACCCGGGAACGCAGTGACCGGGTGGTTCGCGCCACCCGGTCACTGCGTTCCCAGTTCCACCGAACTCAGTCCAACCCGCCGAGCGCGTCGAGCGCCTCCTGGCGGGTCTCGTACAGCGCCCAGATGGTGTCCAGGGCGGTGGTCTTGAGCAGTTCGCGGATGCGGCTGTTCACCCCGCCGAGGATGAGTTCGCTCCCCTGCTGTTTGGAGATCAGGTGCAACCGCAACAGGAGGGTGATGAACGCCGAGCCGAAGTACCGCACGCCGGTCAGGTCCACGATCACGTGGGACGGCGGGTCCGCCTTCAACGGCGACAGGAGCAAGGCCGCGGCCGGCTGCATCAGGCTTTCGGGCAGTTGCTCCACTTCCGGCGACGGGATGACCACGGCCACGTCGCCGTGCCGCCTCACCTGGAAGTATTCGTCGGCGAGCAACGCTTCAGAGCGGACCATGTCACGGGGTCTCAAGGGCGGGTGATGTGAGCAGAGAAGACAGTACCGGACGCGGCGGGGGGACGCAAGGAAATGCCGCGGCCGGAGAGCGAAGTCTTAGGTCGTATTGATTGAAGCTCGGTAGCGCGGGCAATTCAGGCGAGCATGATGTCGATGGCCGCCAGCCAGACGAAGCCGAGGAAGTTCCTCCCCTTCGTGTCGTACCGGGTGGCCACCCGCCGGTACTGCTTGATCCGCCCGAAGAACCGCTCCACCCCGTTCCGCTCCCGGTACAGGTGGCGGTCGTAGGCGATGGCCGCCGTCCGGTTCCGCCGCGGCGGGATGCACGGCTCGGCCC